>NZ_QWFC01000032.1:0-281826 GCF_003576265.1 Pseudomonas sp. 91RF | reverse complement strand
ATTTCAACGTCACGGAATTTAGTAGTTTTTGCGTCAGTCACGAAAAAGACTCCTCAGCGATCAATTCAAACCAACCCTGGCGATGGGCAAGCGGCTTGTGCGCTTCAATGCGCGACAAGCGAATCAGGGACGCTGCGGAGAACCTCTGACGACTCATACGCATACGTCTTTACTTGTACATACAAGCATATGCAATCGAGCGGCCAACTTGTTGGAGGGCTGTTCAACAAAAATGCCGGCCATGGCTGGAGGACGCCTGAATCAAGGGTTGCGGCGTGTATGAATTTTTTCGCGGGGTGGGTTTGAACAAGCGGAAGGCGAGTTCATGTGCGTGGTTTTGCGCCACGCTGGGGCGTTCGGTAACAAGTTGGTGCGCGTTCGGGAACGTCGGGATAAAAAAACCGCCGCTCTCAACAGCCCCTACAGGCACTGTTCAAAGCGGCGGTTTTTCAAGAATCGGATCAGTGCGCAGCCAGTTCAATCACACAGCAGCCCGCGTTGACGGCGAATTCCACCAGACCGGTGTTGCCGTCCAGTTGCAGGCAGTCATGCCGGCCAAGTTGCGCAGCGCTTTCACCGACCTTTACTTGCAGCAGCTCGCTGACACTGAAAACGAGAACGGTGCTGGCGGAGCTGAAAAATCGTTGCTCGCCCTCCAGCCACTGCAAGCGCGCGCTGTAACGCTGCGGCGCATAGATCAGGTTGAAATCGCGGATAGCACCGCCGAGCAAGGTGCAGGACACCTGGCTTTCACCGCTGAAGGCAAACGGGTCGAGGGGTAACAGCGGCCGGGTGTCGTCACCGTCGACGCACAGAGTCATGCCGTCGCCCTGCAACACCGTGATCACCCGTTGATAACCGGTGAACGTCGAGAAACCACCGGATTCGGCGATGTCGGCAATCGACAGCCGCCAGCCGAAACCGTCTAGGCCGGCACCGGCGTCACGGGTGATTTCTTCGGTGCTGCCGCCGCCGTTTTTCCACGGCATGCGCGGGTAGCCTTCGGCGCGTAAAACCTTCAACTCTTTCATTTATGGAACCGACCTTCCAGACGATGACGGGAACCAGGGTGAATCAGGCGCGCAGCGGTTACCGGCTGACGGCCCGACCAGGTACGGCGACGGATCAGCAGGCACGGCTCGCCTTTTTCGATCTGCAGCAGTTTGCATTCGGAGGGCTCGGCGAGGATCGCTTCGACCACATGCTCGCCTTCGGTCAGCGGCGCAACCTGGTTCAGATAGGCGTATGGCGTTTGCAGGGTGAAGTCCTGCTTGAGGTATTCCGGGGCGACCAGCGCGTTGACGAAACGGTCTTCGATCTGCACCGGAATGTCGTTTTCGTAATGCACGATCAGCGAGTGGAACACCTTCTGCCCTTCGCGCATATCCAGCGCCAGGGCGCGTTCGGAACCGGCGGCCTCTTCCTCCAGAGTGATCACCTGGCAGGTGTGGCGATGGCCACGGGAGGCGATTTCGTCGGCGATGTTGTGCACTTCGAACAGCGCGGACTGACTCTTCGGCTCGGCGACGAAGGTGCCGACGCCTTGCATGCGCACCAGCAGACCGTCGGCGGTCATCTCGCGCAGCGCGCGGTTGATGGTCATGCGGCTGAAACCCAGCTGGCTGACCAGCTCGCTTTCCGACGGCACGCGGTAATGCGGCGGCCAGTTACCACTGTCGATCTGCTGGGTAATCATCTGTTTGACGCGGGCGTACAAGGGCGCCGGACTGTCGCCCATGTTCGCGGCCAACGGAGAAACTGGAGGCGGAGTCGGCACGTTGGATCCCTGTTCATTGGATAAGGTTGCTAGCTTGCCGGAGTTTACCGGGCAGGCAAACGTCTGTATATGTATATACAAATAACACACGATGGGGTGCTGAACCATGTCCGCCTTCTTTGCCGAACGCGCGCTGCTGCCTAACGGATGGGCCAACAATGTACGTCTCGAGGTCAGCGCCGACGGCGTATTGACCCGAATCCAGGCCGATTCCACCGCAGACGGCGCCGAACGGCTGAGCGGTCCGCTGCTGCCGGGCATGCCGAATCTGCACTCTCACGCGTTCCAGCGAGCGATGGCCGGGCTGGCGGAAGTGGCCGGCAATCCCAATGACAGTTTCTGGACCTGGCGCGATCTGATGTACCGGCTCGTCGGAAAAATCAGCCCGGACCAGCTCGGTGTGATTGCCCGTCAGCTGTACATCGAAATGCTCAAGGCCGGTTACACCTCGGTCGCCGAATTCCATTACGTCCACCACGATCACAACGGTCAGCCGTACGCCGATCCGGCGGAGCTGGCGTTGCGCATCAGCCAGGCCGCCAGCTCCGCCGGTATCGGCCTGACTCTGTTGCCGGTGCTCTACAGCCACAGCGGCTTCGGTGGCCAGACGCCGAACGAAGGCCAGCGCCGCTTCATCAACAGCACCGAAAACTACCTGAAACTGCAATCGCGCCTGCAACCGTTGCTGGCGCAGCAGAAGGCCCAGTCGCTGGGATTGTGTTTCCACTCGTTGCGCGCAGTCACCCCGCAGCAGATCAGCGAAGTGCTGGCAGCCAGCGACAAGCAATGCCCGGTGCACATCCACATCGCCGAACAGCAGAAAGAAGTCGATGACTGCCTCAGCTGGAGCGGTCGCCGTCCGCTGCAATGGCTGTACGAAAACACCGAGGTCGATCAGCGCTGGTGCCTGGTCCACGCGACCCACGCCAATCCGGAAGAAGTCACGCTGATGGCCAAGAGTCGCGCCATTGCAGGTCTGTGCCTGACCACCGAGGCCAACCTCGGTGACGGGATTTTCCCGGCGGTGGATTTCCTCGCTCAGGGCGGGCGCATGGGCATCGGTTCCGACAGCCATGTGTCGTTGAGCGTGGTGGAAGAATTGCGTTGGCTGGAATACGGCCAGCGTCTGCGCGATCAGCGACGCAACCGCTTGTATGGCGCGGATCAGCCGATGGTTGGCCGCACGTTGTATGACGCCGCACTGGACGGTGGCGCTCAGGCGCTGGGCCAGCCGATCGGCGCGCTGGAGGTCGGCAAACGCGCCGACTGGATTGTGCTCGATGGCAGCGATCCGTACCTGGCCACGGCCAGCGGCGACGGGATCCTCAACCGCTGGCTGTTTGCCGGTGGTGATCGTCAGGTGCGTGACGTGCTGGTCAACGGTCAGTGGGTCGTTCGTGACGGTCGACATGCCGGGGAAGAGGACAGCAATCGCGCCTTCACCCAGGTCCTGCGAGACCTTTTGGGCTGACACAAAAAAACCTGTGGAGGGCAACCTCCACAGGTTTTTTGTTGTGCGTCAGTTGGACGTCTTGGCCATCTGCTGATCCGATGCCCGCCAGATCAACCGCGTGGTGTCGTAACCCTGCTGGCGCGCCTTGCTCAGCAGTTCTTCGCGCACCACACCATTCACGGTCGGCGTGCGCGACAACAGCCACAGGTAGCGACGGCTCGGGTCGCCAACGATGGCAGTCTTGTAGTCGTCGCTGACGTACAGCACCCAGTATTGGCCCTTCGCCGAACCCGGAATCAGCCGCGAGAACCAGGTATCGAACTCGACCCACAATTTGTCGGTCTTGCCCGGCACCTGTGGATAAGCCGTGCCCTTGACCTCTTCCCATTGCCAGTCCTTGGTCAGGCAACGGTTGAACACGCCGAGGTTGCCGTCCGATTCGAGCGTGTAACGGGCTTCGGATTGTGCGCAATTGCGCTGGAAATACATCGGCAGTCGCGCCAGCTCGTACCAGGTACCCTGATAACGCTTGAGATTGACGCTGTGGACTGTCTTGGGCGCCAGCGGATCTTCACCGGTGGTGGCGCAGCCGGCCAGTACCAGGCCGGCAAAAAGGACAAGCAATAACCGCTTCATTGTTTTTCTCCCGTGGGCGCGTAGCCCCGGTTTACTTCAGGCCTTGGCCGGAAAACATCAACACTTTGTCACCGGCGTACTGCACGCTGATAAAGCTGTTCTTGTCGCCCCAGGTGCAACTGGACATGCCGAGCGCGCCCGAGCAATCAGTGGGCTTGCCGAGCAGCGTCTCCACTTCGGCCTTGGCCATGCCGGTCGAGAGCTTCGAGTAGTTTTCCTGATTGACCTTGCTGCATGCGGCCAACAGCACGCAAAACGACAGAAGGGCGATAGATCGCAGCGACATGGTGTAACTCCTGGAACGGAAGGGGGATGGCCTGGCGCCAACCAGAAGCTTAGAAGAGAAAACCCCTGTCTGGTTCCCTCGGCAGGTGGCTATTTATTGGCCCGCTCGTCCGGCATTCATCGGTAAATCAGACACTTTGTAGGGCTATTGAGCATTTCGTCGCCTTTAACAAAAGCGTCCTCATCTTTGTCGCGCGGCGGTCGAAATAAGAGCAGCGCAAAGCCCGAGAGTGTGGCAAATTGCCGCCCTTTCTTGACCAGCCCCTTCGCGGTAGCTCACTTAATGACCAGAAACATGAAATTCAGCCACAAGATCTTGTTGGCTGCCGCCCTCGTGGTGGCCGTAGCGTTCGCCTGTTTCATTTTGTTCAACGACTATCGACAACGCGAAGCCCTGCAAAGCAGCACCGAAGCGTCCATGCAGGAACTGGGCAGCCTGACCACCAGCAACATCCAGACCTGGCTGGAAAGCCGCATCCAGTTGCTGCAATCGATGTCGCAGCAGGTTGTCGCCGACGGCAGCGCCCCGGCCAGCCTGAAACGCATCATCGACCTGCCCGCCTACACCGGCAATTTCCAGCTCAGCTATTTCGGCGGCGCCGACGGCGTGATGTTCTCGGTCCCGGCCGGCAATCGCGCGCCGGATTACGATCCGCGCGCCCGTGGCTGGTACAAGGCCGCGAACAGCGCCCAGCAGACCATCGTCACTGAACCGTACATCGCCGCGTCGTCGGGCAAGCTGGTGATCACCGTCGCCACCCCGGTGCAGCGCCAGGGCCAGATGATCGGTGTGGCCGGCGCCGACATCGACCTCACCAGCGTCAGCGCGATCATCAACTCGCTGAACTTCGGCGGCCACGGCCACGCGTTCATCGTCAGTGCCGACGGTAAGATCCTGATCCACCCGGACAGCAAACTGGTGCTCAAGACCCTGGCCGAGGCCTATCCCAACGGCGCGCCAAAGGTCAGCCCGGGCCTGAAGGAAGTCGAGTTCGACGGCAAGACCCAGCTGATCTCCTTCACCCGCGTCAACGGCGTGCCGTCGGCCGACTGGTACGTGGCCCTGGTGCTGGACAAAGACACCGCGTTCTCGATGCTCAGCGAGTTCCGCACCTCGGCGCTGATCGCCATGGTCATCGCCGTGGTGATCATCATCGCCCTGCTCGGCATGCTGATCCGCGTGCTGATGCAACCGCTGCTGACCATGGGTCGCGCCATGCATGACATCGCCGAGGGCGAAGGTGACTTGACCAAACGCCTGACCATCCACGGCCACGACGAGTTCGGCGCGCTGGGCTTGTCGTTCAACCGTTTCGTCGAGCGTATCCACACCTCGATCCGCGAAGTGTCTTCGGCCACCGGGCAGGTCAACGAAGTCGCCCTGCGCGTGGTCGCGGCGTCCAACTCGTCGATGTTCAACTCCGACCAGCAGGCCTCGCGCACCAACAGCGTGGCCGCCGCGATCAACCAACTCGGCGCCGCAGCCCAGGAAATCGCCCAGAACGCCGCCCTCGCCTCGCAACACTCCAGCGACGCACGCAGCCTGGCGGTCGACGGCCAGCAGGTTGTGGATAAAACCATCCACGCAATGCAGCAACTGTCGGCGAAGATCAGCGACTCCTGCGGCAACATCGAAACCCTGAACAGCAACACCGTGAACATCGGGCAGATTCTGGAAGTGATCACCAGCATCTCCCAGCAGACCAACCTGCTGGCGCTCAACGCCGCCATCGAAGCGGCCCGTGCCGGTGAGGCCGGTCGCGGTTTCGCCGTGGTCGCCGACGAAGTTCGCAACCTGGCGCACCGCACCCAGGACTCGGCGCAGCAAGTGCAGAGCATGATCGAAGAGCTGCAGGTCGGCGCGCGTCAGGCGGTCGGCATCATGACCGAGAGCCAGCGCGAGAGCGAAAGCAGCGTCGGCATCGCCAACCAGGCCGGCGAACGCCTGGAAAGCGTGACCCAGCGCATCGGCGAGATCGACGGCATGAACCAGTCGGTGGCGACCGCGACCGAAGAGCAGACGGCGGTGGTCGAGTCGATCAACGTCGACATCAACGAGATCAACACACTGAACCAGGAAGGTGTGGAGAACCTGCAGGCGACATTGCGCGCTTGTGCGGATCTGGAGCAGCAGGCTGCGCGGTTGAAGCAGTTGGTGGGTAGTTTCCGGATCTAAGGCGCTCTCACTGATCTCTTCGCGGGCCTTTCTGCGAAGAGATCAGTCGTCTAGATGCTGATTCAGAACCGCGACCCCGGCTGTGAAAGAAACTCCAACTCCTGCGCCGTAGACTCCCTCCCCAACACCGCATTGCGATGCGGAAACCGCCCAAACCGCGCAATCACCCGCTGGTGCCGCTCGGCATAATCCAGATTATCGGCAAACACCCCACGCTCCGCCTCCGGCTGTTCAGCCACCAATTCGATGAATCGCGAGACGGCTTCATTCTGCACAGCGAGGTTTTCGCAGTGTTCAAAGACGAGGTAGATAAAGAGTCGCTGAACCGGTTTCAACTGCCGGTCGAAATCCGCCGCGATGCCTTGGGCAACCAGTTTCTGCGCCCGCAGATCGCCGGAAAAAGCCTTGGGCGTATCGCGAAAGATCATGCGCGGGAGCTGATCGAGGAGTAGCACCACCGCCAGCCAACCTTCGGGACGTTGCGTCCACTCGGTCAATCCGCCGGCGAGGGCCTGATCGACAAATACCCCGAAACGCTCACGCGCCTCGAGGTCCTGACTGTCTTTCTTGCCGAACCACAACTTGCCCTGTTGCGCCGTCACTTCAGTCGCTGACTCGGCATGACCGAACCACCAATCGAGCAACGGCTGCCAGGGCGCGGTCATGGTTTATTCCTTGTGGTAAGCCGTGGCGCGGGCGACTTCTTCTTTCGAGCCGAGGAACACCGCTACGCGCTGGTGCAGGCCTTCAGGCTGGATGTCGAGGATGCGCTGGTGACCGTCGGTGGAAGCGCCGCCCGCCTGTTCCACCAGGAACGACATCGGGTTGGCTTCGTACATCAGGCGCAGTTTGCCTGGCTTGGACGGCTCGCGGCTGTCGCGCGGGTACATGAACAGACCGCCACGGGTCAGGATGCGGTGCACGTCGGCAACCATCGCCGCGACCCAACGCATGTTGTAGTTCTTCTTCAGCGGGCCTTCTTCACCGGCCAACAGTTCCGAAACGTAGCGCTGTACCGGGGCTTCCCAGTGACGCTGGTTGGACATGTTGATCGCAAATTCCTGGGTGCTTTCAGGAATGGTGATGTCTTCGTGGGTCAGGACGAAGCTGCCCATTTCGCGGTCCAGGGTGAAGCCCTTCACGCCGTTGCCCAGGGTCAGGATCAGCATGGTCTGCGGACCGTAGATCGCGTAACCGGCTGCAACCTGCTGGGTGCCTGGCTGCAGGAAGGCCTTTTCATTCAGGGCTTCGTTCTGGCTCAGGTATTCGTTCGGGCAGCGCAGTACCGAGAAGATGGTGCCGACCGGTGCGTTGATGTCGATGTTCGACGAACCGTCCAGCGGGTCGAATACCAGCAGGTAGGCGCCTTTCGGGTATTTGCCCGGGATCTGGTAGGCGTTGTCCATTTCTTCGGACGCCATGCCGGCCAGGTGACCGCCCCACTCGTTGGCTTCGAGCAGGATTTCGTTCGACAGCACGTCGAGTTTCTTCTGCACTTCGCCTTGCACGTTTTCCGTGCCCATGCTGCCCAGAACACCGCCCAGGGCGCCTTTGGACACGGCGTGGCTGATCTCTTTGCAGGCACGCGCCACCACTTCGATCAGGAAGCGCAGATCGGCAGGAGTGTTGTTGCTGCGGGTCTGCTCAATCAAATAGCGACTCAGGGTAACGCGGGACATGGACGGCTCCGGTGGAATGGGGGGCTGAAAACCCGCGCAGTTTACAGGGAGTCTGAAACCGTAGCGAGCAATGACGCCCGCTAACGTGCGTCGGGTGCAATTCCTGCTATCAGACGTGATGAATCCGGGAGAGTTCAGGCATCGGATTCAGCGTAGTTGGAAACCCGACGGGTGTGGATGCCACACCCGTCATATTCAGGACTTGGCCGGTGGCTTGCGCAGCAGACTGAAGGCCATCGCGGCCAGAAACAGCACGCTCAACAGTAAAACCGCCCACAATCCGATTTTCTTCCAGCTGGTCTCGGCGACAGCTGCTGTCGTTGCCGTCGTTGTCTGCGTCGCGACTGCATCGCCCTGCACCGTGGCCTTGCCCAGCGTGGCCAGTTTCTCCGGTTTGAAATCGGGGATGAGCGTGGTCAGCGGCAGGTTTGCCGTTCTCACCGTCGGATTGCCCAGCGCGAGGCTGTAAGGCCCGTCACCGCATGCCAGGAAGATCACCTGAGTGGCACGCACCGCGTACTTGATGCTCGGCGCCTGTTCGCCGAGGCCGCCGCCGCGTTCGTCGACTGTCAGTTTCAACTGCTGCACGGTCTGCCCGTAAAGCTGCAATTCGTTCTGCACCACGTCCTGGCCATTCTGGGTCAGGCGATAGAGCAGACCGCTGCTCAACGGCTGCCACGGCAGACTGGTTTCGCGGCGCCCCGCCAGCGTCACCGGCGCCAGGCTGTTGGGCTGTTTCAATTCGACCTGGACCCGCTCGACATTCAGCCCCATCGGTAACTGCCAGGTGTATTCCCCGGCCTTGGTGCTGCTGCCGGCCAATGCAGGCGACCAGACCAGCGGCAACGGCAGGTTTTGCGGGTCGCTACTTTTCAACTGCGCCGAGGTCAGGGTCGGGGCCGCATTGGGCGAATCCCACAACAACCGCAGATAGCGCGCCGATTGCCCCGGCAGCGCGACTTCATGCTGTTCGATGCGCTCATCGGAAAAAGTCAGGCGCGCGACCTGGCCTTCACCCCACGGTTGCCAGTGCTGCAGGTCGTCGCTGGCCTCGATGCTGAAACGCTGAAAGCCGTCGCGCTCGCTGGTCCAGTCGAGGATCAGTTGCTGCAACGGTGCCTTGATTGCACTGGCATCGAGCAGCCAGCCGCGCAGCACTTCCTCGCCCGCTTCCAGTTGGCTGGAGGGCTGCACTTCCACCAGCGTGCCGGTAGTCGTCGACTGCACCCGCACGCTCGGCGCGCGTTCGGTGGCATCCGCCGAGTTGTACAGCGGGAACCACTTCACCGTGTTCATGTGGCCGTCATCGCGGGTCTGCGCCGATTCCCGGGCCAGCGCATAGGCCTGCGGTTCACCGGCGGCGTTGAACACCCGCAGGTCACTGAGATCGGTCTGACGCGCCTGCAACTGCACGTTCAGCGGCAGTTCGAGGCGATACCACGGGCCTGCGCCGCTGACCGACAACGGCACCTGCGCGGCGAAGTCCGCCGGTTTTTCCTGAGCGCCGGCCGTCATGGCCACGCCCAGCAACAGCCACCCGAGATTAAGCTTGCGACTCAAGACGACACTCCTTCGGTTTCCGGGGCCGGTTTGTCCGCCTCCGGTGAAGCTTCGACGCGTTTGGGCGGCAGCGGCGCGAAGTAGCCCACCACCAGCAGCAACACACCGACGCCGATAAACGAGACGATCCGGGCCAGCCCGCCACGGTTACTCAATTCGACAAAAATCAGTTTCGCCACCACCAGCGCAATCAGCGCCGCACCGATCAGCCACACTTCGCGGCGATGGCGCAGATGCCCGCCGATCATCAGCCCGAGCGCCATCAGCGTCCAGACGATCGACAACCCGGCCTGCACCAGCATCGATTCGAGCAACAGGTCCAGCTCGAACGGAATCCCCGCCCAATGGTGCGCGGCACGGGTCACCAGCGCGGTGCAGAAGGCGAACAGCGAAACGCCGGCGATCAGTTGCGAGGCATGAGCGGCGTAATCCTTGCGGATCGACAGCTCGGTTACCGCGCTGCGCGACCAGACATAAACGCTGAACAACGCGATCAGCAGACCCAGCTCCAGCGGGTTGATCAGCGGCACGTAAGGCAGCGGTTCGGCGTTGCCGTCGCTCACCCCATTCGCCAGCCAGAACCAGATCAACATCAACACCGCCAGCGGCGCCGCCGCGTACAAGCGGTACTCGCGAGGGAACGCTGCCACCGGCCACGGCCAGGTGCGCGGTGCGGCCATCAACAACAGATACACGCTCGGCAGAATCGCCCAACCCAGCCAGCGCCAGGCGTTGTATTGC
The DNA here is from genome assembly GCF_003576265.1 of Pseudomonas sp. 91RF. NCBI lineage: Bacteria > Pseudomonadati > Pseudomonadota > Gammaproteobacteria > Pseudomonadales > Pseudomonadaceae > Pseudomonas > Pseudomonas sp. 91RF. The sequence goes on along the minus strand of NZ_QWFC01000032.1, from coordinate 271,519 downwards.
TCGGACAACAGCAGCAGGCCGTAGCGCAGCTCCAGCGCCAGCACGCCGATCAGCAGCCAGCAGCCGAGCACATGGGCCGTGCTCAGGGCTCGCGCCGGCAGCATCGGCGCCAGACGCCGCAGGCTGAAAAAATGCACCGCAAACACTGCTGCCCACGCCAGCCAGCCGAAGTTGGCCGCCGGGTGATAACGCGAGTGCCACGAGACCAGCAACACCAACCCGGCCACCGGAATCAGCAAAGTACAGAGCAAACCCAATGCCGGCCATTTCAGGCGCAACGCCAACACCGCCCACAACGCAACCATCAACGCGGCGACCAGAAGTAACAGCGAATTTTCCAGATTCATCGGCGCAAAACGCATCACTTCGCTGAACCACGCCAACGCCCACCAACCGGCTCCCCACACCAGCAACACTTCGGACAGCCGCGGCAAACTCAGCACATCGAACGCCGAGGCGTGATTGCCCAATTGCAGGCGCCACGCACCGATCATCGCCGCCAGACCCAGCACCAGTGGCGTCCAGAATCCGCCATGGGCCAGCGGTCGCAGACCTTCGCTGGACAGCGGCCCGAGCAACTCGGGACCGGCCAGCAAGAACGCCGCGCCGCCGATCAGTTGCAACAACAAACCGAAGACAAAGCTCACGCGCTGCTTGAGGTACAGGCTGAGCCAGATGATCAGCAAGCCACTGGCCGCCCACACCGCACTCGCGGTCTGCCACGGCAGCACGAACAACACCGCCAGATTGATCAGCACCAGCCCCGCCAGCAGCACCACCGACAAACCGCGCAGCAGTCGCACATCGTTGCGCACCATCTCGTCGCGCGCCGCCAGCAGCATGCCGGCGATCAGCGCCAGACCGATCAGCGAGGCGCTGAGCAAACCGCTCCAGCCAGCGCTGAACACGGCCGCCGAATCCTCGCCCGCCCCTTGCAGGCGCAACAGAAATAGCGCACCGCCGAGCAGCTGCACGGCAAATGCGGTGAACAGGAACGTGCGCGATTGCAGGCGCAAGCCGGCGAACAAGGTCACCAGTCCGGCCAGGGCCCAACTGATTGCCGTGAACTGGACGAAGAAAAACAGCGGCGCCAGCAGATAGAGAAAAGTCAGGCCGAGACTCGCCAATACCGGCAGGCCTTGGCGCTCCCACGCCGAGGTGTGTTCCGCCGGGGTTTTGCGCAATTGATAGAAGCTGAACAGCAACGCAATGCCCAGCATCAACGCCCCCAGCGGTGCACCGTCGAGCAGGCTGCTTTCACCGGCACGCAACTGGCTGAGAAACGCCAGCGCCGAACCCAGTTGCAGCAGCAACGCAAAGGCCCGGGCGGACGGCCGGTGCTGACGCAGGCCGAGCCAGAAAATCCCCGCGCCCTCCACTGCCCAGGCCGCGGAGGTCCAGCGCGCATCCAGCCCCAGCGGAATCGCCAGGCTGGCGAAAATCACCCCGAGCGCCAGGCAAGTTTCGCCCAGCAGCAGCGCTCGGCCACCCATCAATACCCGGGCGAGCGCCATGTAAATCATGCCCAGCGCCAGCGCACTGAACGCCGCGGCAAATTCCAGATGCTGCACCAGCGCGAATTGCAAACCGAAACCCACCAACGGCGGACCGAACAGCATGGTGCCGTCGACGTAGTCACCCTTGCGCGCCGACCAATTCAGCAGCGCCTCGCGATCGTTCTCTGCCGGTGCATCCGGCATGTCCAGCAGCTTGCGCCGGGCGAACAGCAGACCGATGGCCAGGTACATCAGGAAGAACAGAATCAGGAACGGCTCGGTGCTCCACAGCAATTCCGGCGCATACGAACGCAGGCCCCAGGCGAAACCGATGCCGAAGGTGCCGGCAAAGCCAATCAGGTTGAGCAGACGCCAGGCCTTGAACCAGGCGATGGCCAGGATGCCGGCGTTGAGCAACGCGAAATAACTGAACAGCGCGACATGATTGCCGGCGCCGGTAGAGGTCAGGATCGGCGCGGCAAACCCGCCAAGCGCAGCAACGCAGGCCAGGGCCAGGGAATCCTGGGTGATGGCCAGAATGGCCGAGAACACCGTCACGGCCACCAGCAAACCCAGCGCGGCGGATGGATCGAGCAGCGGATGCAGGCGCATCGCCGCAAACACCGTCAGGTACAACACGGCGATCCCGGTGCCCTGCAGCATCAAGGCGTAGCTCGTGTTGCGATGGCGCAACCACCAGCCCAGTGCCAGCAACCCAAACGCCGCTGCCGCGACCCCGGCGTAACGCATTTCGATCGGCACCACCATGCCTTCGGTGGCATAGCGCAGCAGGAAAGCCAGACCGAAGAACAACAACACCACGCCGACCCGCAGCACGGTGTTGCCACCGAACAGCCAGTTGCGCGCCGCACTGATGCCGCGCTCGATGAGGTTCGGGCCACGGGGTTCGGCAGGTTGCTGTGGTTCGGGAGTGTCAGGGGTTACCGCGTCGAGACGCCAGGCATCGGCCGACAGCGGCTGGCTGGCTTCACTGGCGACGGCGGAGAGGGGTTCCAGCTCGGGTGGCAACTCCCAGACCAGTTCAGGGGCCGCAGCTTCTTCTGCAACCTCGGCTGGCTCGACCAAAGACTCGGGGATCGGTTCTACGCCTGGCGCCGGTACCGCGTGCGAAGGTGATCCTTCCAGCAGATACAGACGCTGCGCAACGCCTTGCAACGCCACCTTCGTCTGTTCAAGTTGCCGCTGTTGCTCCGCCACCTGCGAGCCGAGGCGCATGATGCGGATCGTCTGCCCGATCGCCAGGCCCAGCAACGCGCCCAATAGCGCAGAACTGAACGATTCGTCGAGCAGCCAACCGAGCAGCAGCCCGATCAACATGAACATCCATTGCATGGTCGATATCCCTGAGCAGCCCCGGAACGGGGCGAAACCAGGGCTCAGTATATCGGCCCGGCCCAACAAGCGTGGGGCCGGGCGCACATTTGTCGCTAAAAGTTACTCCAGTGCCTTCCAGATATCCGTAGCGTACTCGCGAATCGTCCGGTCCGACGAGAACCAGCCCATCCGCGCGGTGTTCAGCACCGCCGAACGCCACCAGTTGTTGGAGTCGTGCCAGAGCGCATCGACGCGCATCTGCGCTTCCCAGTAAGAATCGAAGTCCGCGCAGACCAGGAAGCGGTCGTAGTCCACCAGCGAATCGATCAGCCCGGTATAGCGCGAGGTGTCGTCCGGCGAGAAGACGCCGCTGCGGATCGCCTGCAACACGTCGTTGAGGCGATGGGACGCCGCAATGTCCGGCGCTGCACTGAACTCGTGGTTCTGCTTGCGCGCTTCGACCTGCTGGGCGCTCAGGCCGAAGATGAACATGTGCTCGGCGCCGATGCGCTCGCACATTTCCACGTTGGCACCGTCAAGGGTGCCGATGGTCAGCGCACCGTTGAGGCCGAACTTCATGTTGCTGGTGCCCGAGGCTTCGAAACCGGCGGTGGAAATCTGCTCGGACAAATCCGCCGCCGGGATGATGCTCTCCGCCAGACTGACGTTGTAGTTGGGCAGGAACACCACCTTGAGCAGCCCGCGTACGGTCGGGTCGTTGTTCACCACCCGGGCGATGTCGTTGGTCAGTTTGATGATGAGTTTGGCCTGGTGATAACTGGCCGCCGCCTTGCCGGCGAAGATCTTCACCCGTGGCACCCAGTCGGTTTCCGGCTGAGCGCGAATCGCCTGATACAACGCGACGGTGTGCATCAGGTTGAGTAGTTGACGCTTGTACTCGTGGATCCTTTTGACCTGCACGTCGAACATCGCCGCCGGGTTGACCGCAATCCCCAGACGCTCGTGGATCAGGTAGGCCAGCGCTTTTTTGCTGTGCAGCCGCTGCTCCGCGAAGGCCTTGCGGAAGGCCGCTTTTTCGGCGAACGGTTCAAGGTCCAGCAGGCGCTCTTCGGGGTTGTCCAGCACACCCGGGCCGAGGGCGTCCACCAGCATCGAGGTCAGTTCGGAGTTGGCCTGGTACAGCCAGCGGCGGAAGGTGATGCCGTTGGTCTTGTTGTTGATCCGCTCCGGGTAGAGCTTGTGCAGTTCGGCGAACACGGTCTTGCGCATCAGCTGCGTGTGCAGGCCCGATACGCCGTTGACGCTGTGGGAACCGAGAAACGCGAGGTTGCCCATGCGCACCCGACGGCCGTTGTCTTCCTCGATCAGCGACACCGCGCGCAGCACGTCGAAATCGTGGATGCCCTTGGCCCGCAGCGAATCGATGTGCTGGGCGTTAATCAGGTAGATGATCTGCATGTGCCGCGGCAGCATGCGTTCCATCAGGCCCACCGGCCAGGTCTCCAGTGCTTCGGGCAGCAGCGTGTGGTTGGTGTACGAGAGCGTATCGACGGTGACTTGCCACGCCGCGTCCCAAGCCACGTCGTAGACGTCGACCAGTTGGCGCATCAGTTCGGCGACAGCGATCGAAGGGTGCGTGTCGTTGAGCTGGATCGCGGCGTGATCGCCGAGGGTCAGCACCGAGGTGTGCATGTTGCGGTGACGGCGCAGCAAATCCTGAAGCGACGCGGCGACGAAGAAATATTCCTGACGCAGGCGCAGTTCCTGCCCGGCTTCGGTGCTGTCCGCCGGGTAGAGCACGCGGGAAATACTTTCGGCCCGGGCCACTTCGGCGACGGCGCCCAGGTGGTCACCGGCGTTGAAGCGCTCCAGATGCAGATCTTCCATGGCCCTCGCCCGCCACAGGCGCAAGGTGTTGACGCTCGCTCCGCGCCAGCCGACCACCGGGGTGTCGTAAGCAATGGCCCGCACGGTTTCCGCCGGGTGCCAGACTTGCCGGGACTTGCCGCTGGCGTCGGTGACAGTCTCGACGCTGCCGCCAAAGCCGATCGGATAGACCACCTCAGGCCGCTCGAACTCCCAGGGGTTGCCGAAATCCAGCCAGTGCTCGGTCTGTTCCTGCTGCCAGCCATCGACGATGGCTTGGCGGAACAGTCCGTGCTCATAACGAATGCCGTAGCCGTGACCGGCGATGCCGAGGGTCGACATGCTTTCCATGAAGCACGCCGCCAGCCGTCCGAGGCCACCGTTGCCCAGCGCCGCGTCGGGTTCCAGCAGGCGGATGCGCTCCAGATCCACGCCCAGTTCGGTCAACGCCTCACGGGCTACGTCGAGCAGACCGAGGTTGCTCAGGCTGTCGTACAGCAAACGGCCGATGAGAAATTCCAGCGAGAGGTAATACACCCGCTTCTGACCTTTGCGGTAGATCTGCCGGGTGTGGTCCATCCAGTGCTCGACCATGTGGTCCCGGGCCGCCAGGGCGATGGCTTCGAACCAGTCATGGTCGAAGGCGTGATCCGGGTCTTTGCCCACCGCGTAGGTGAGTTTGGTCAGGACGGCGTCGCGGAATGCGGCCACCTCTGCTTCGCGAACTAGTGGTTCTTGAGTCATCGATAGGACCTCGAGCGAGCGGGGAATTGTCAGAGCCTAGACGGTCTGACCGACGGTGGGGGCTCTGGTTCGGCAGTTTTTCCTGAGAGTGCGGGATCGTTCGGCAATACCTTGGCGAATGCCTGAATGAATGCAGGGGCCGTGCCGAATTCTCGACCCTGCTCATGACAGAAAGAAAAAATCTGGCGAAAGGTTGTTCAAAAATCCACCAGTCCCGGTATGATCGCGCGCCCTGATGCACACGCCTGGTAAACCCCGATGATGAAGCCCAACCTGATCGCCGCAGCCGAGATCGACCGTCTCGATACCTGGGCCAAATATTCGGCCCCGATGTGCGGCTCGTGCGTTTCCAGCTGTTGCACGCTACCGGTCGAGGTCAAGATCAAGGATCTGGTACGCATCGGCGTGGTTGACGAGTTCGAACTGGGCGACCCGCCGAAGAACATCGCCAAGCGCCTGCAAAAGGAAGGTCTGGTGGAGCGCTTCAACCAGAAGTCGGGAATCTTCACCCTGCAGCGCATGAGCAACAACGATTGCTACTACCTGGATCGCAAGAGCCGGCTGTGCACCATTTATGACAAGCGCCCGGACACCTGCCGCAACCACCCGAAGATCGGCCCTCGGCCGGGGTATTGCGCGTACAAGCCGAAGGAAGTGGAGCGGGTGCAGAATTCGCGGTCGATCGATAAGTTCTGATCGGCTCTTGATCGTACCCACGCTTTGCGTGGGAACGAGATATCAAAAAAGCCCGGACAAACAAAAACGCCCCCGGTCTCTCGACCGGGGGCGTTTTTTTAAGCCTGGGCTAAATTACGCCTTGGCTTTCTTGGCAGCGCGGGTACGCTCGCTTTCGTCCAGGATCTTCTTGCGAAGACGGATGGACTTAGGAGTAACTTCGCACAGCTCGTCTTCCTGGATGTATTCCAGAGCCTGTTCCAGGGTGAAGCGAACAGGTGGTACCAGAGCGATGGTTTCGTCTTTACCCGAAGCACGCATGTTGTCGAGCTTCTTGCCTTTGGTTGGGTTCACACCCAGGTCGTTGTCGCGGGAGTTCTGACCAACGATCTGACCGTTGTAGATCTCCTGGCCGTGTTCTACGAACAGCTTGCCACGAGCCTGCAGGGTTTCCAGGGAGTAGGTCAGTGCCTTGCCGGTTTCAACCGAAACCAGAACGCCGTTCTGACGGCCGGACATGTGGCCCGACTTCACTGGAGCGTAACGATCGAAGATCGAGGTCAGGATGCCAGCACCGTTGGTCAGGGTCAGGAACTGGTTACGGAAACCGATCAGACCGCGAGCAGGGATGTTGTATTCCAGACGAACACGGCCCTTGCCATCCGGCACCATGTTGCTCAGGTCGCCTTTACGCAGACCCATTTCTTCCATGACCTTGCCCTGGGATTCTTCAGGGATGTCGATGGTCACGTTTTCGAACGGTTCCTGCTTCACGCCGTCAACTTCACGGATGATCACTTCAGGACGGCCCAGGGCCAGCTCGAAGCCTTCGCGACGCATGGTTTCGATCAGTACCGACAGGTGCAGCTCACCACGGCCGGATACCTTGAACTTGTCAGCCGAGTCGCCTTCTTCAACGCGCAGTGCAACGTTGTACAGCAGCTCTTTGTCCAGACGATCCTTGATGTTACGGGAGGTCACGAACTTGCCTTCTTTACCGCAGAATGGCGAGTCGTTTACCTGGAAGGTCATGGAAACGGTTGGCTCGTCAACGGTCAGAGGCTTCATCGCCTCGACGGTGTTGATGTCGCACAGGGTGTCGGAGATGAACAGCTCGTCGAAACCGCTGATGCAGACGATGTCGCCGGCCGCTGCCTCTTCAACGTCAACACGGTGCAGACCGTGGTGACCCATCAGCTTCAGGATACGGCCGTTGCGGCGCTTGCCGTTGGCGTCGATAGCCACAACCGGAGTGTTCGGCTTGACGCGACCACGAGCGATACGGCCAACACCGATAACACCCAGGAAGCTGTTGTAGTCCAGAGCGGAAATCTGCATCTGGAACGGACCGTCACGGTCAACAGCCGGAGCTGGAACGTGATCGACAACCGCTTGGTACAGCGCGGTCATGTCTTCGCCCATGGCGGTGTGGTCCAGACCGGCGATGCCGTTCAGAGCCGAAGCGTAAACAACCTGGAAGTCCAGTTGTTCTTCGGTGGCGCCCAGGTTGTCGAACAGATCGAAGATCTGGTCCAGAACCCAGTCAGGACGCGCGCCCGGACGGTCAACCTTGTTGATGACCACGATCGGACGCAGGCCGGCTTCGAAAGCCTTCTTGGTCACGAAACGGGTTTGCGGCATAGGGCCGTCTTGAGCGTCGACCAGCAGCAGCACGGAGTCAACCATGGACATAACGCGTTCAACTTCGCCGCCGAAGTCGGCGTGGCCCGGGGTGTCCACGATGTTGATGTGGTAGCCGTTCCAGTTGATGGCGGTGTTTTTCGCCAGAATGGTAATGCCGCGCTCTTTTTCCTGGTCGTTGGAGTCCATCACGCGCTCGTCGTTGAGCTCGTTGCGCTCCAGAGTGCCGGATTGACGCAGGAGTTTGTCTACCAGGGTGGTCTTACCATGGTCAACGTGGGCAATGATGGCGATGTTGCGTAGATTTTCGATCACTTGTGTATCTCGATCAGAGGATTCGGTTTGCTGACAAGTCTTGGCAGCGATTAGCAGTAGTGTCCGGCATGGCCGTTACAGCTTGACGGCGGTGTCGGGGGGCCGGTGACGCAGGCCACAGGCAAACAGCCCCGGGCACTTAGCTCGGTCGATAAACGCGCACATTGGCATGCCCCTCACTGAGCAAATGGTGAGCATGCAGGCGACTCATCACGCCTTTGTCGCAATACAGCAGGTACTGGCGAGTCGGATCCAGTTCCTTGAAACGAGCGTTCACTGCGTAGAACGGCATCGTCTGTACCTCTATGCCAGCGAGTTCCAGCGGGTCATCCTCGGCAGCATCCGGGTGACGGATGTCGATGATGATCTGACCGGCCAGCGCCTCGCTGACTTCTTCGATCTGCAAATCCTGGCCCAATTCGTCGATCACCCGATCGATCGGCACCAGTCTGGCGTTTGCGAGCGCACGCTCGAGCACCGCCATGTCGAATTCCTGCTCTTCGTGCTCGACCCGGCCACGCTTGGCGGCGGTCTTCGGGTTGACCGAGATGACGCCACAGTACTCCGGCATGTGCCGGGCGAAGTCACCGGTACCAATCTGGTCGGCCGTGTCGATGATGTCCTGCTTGTGGGCGACGATCAGCGGTCGCAGCACCAGCTTGTCGGTGACGCAATCGATGACCGACAGGTTCGGCAGCGTCTGGCTCGACACCTGGGAAATCGCTTCACCGGTGACCAGCGCATCGATGTGCAGGCGTTCGGCAATGCTCGACGCGGCGCGCAACATCATACGCTTCAATACGACGCCCATATGACTGTCGTCGACCTTGCCGAGAATTTCGCCCAGCACTTCTTCGAACGGGACACTGACAAATAGCACGCGTTGCGAGCTGCCGTACTTCTTCCAGATGAAATGCGCGACTTCCATTACGCCCAGTTCGTGGGCGCGGCCACCCAGATTGAAGAAGCAGAAGTGCGTCATCAGGCCGCGGCGCAGGATCTGGTACGCAGCAACGGTCGAGTCGAAGCCGCCGGACATCAATACCAGCGTCTGCTCCAGCGCACCGAGCGGGTAGCCGCCGATGCCATTGTGCTGGCTGTGGATGACAAACAACCGTTTGTCGCGAACTTCGATGCGGACTTCGATTTCCGGCGCTTTCAGGTCGATTCCGGCGGCACCGCACTCACGGCGCAGCTTGCTGCCAACGTATTTTTCGACGTCCATCGAGCTGAATGCATGCTTGCCCGCACGTTTGCAGCGCACCGAGAAAATCTTCCCGGCCAGTGCATCGCCGTAGTGCTGCTTGCACTTCTCGGTGATGTCGTCGAAGTCGCCCAGCGGGTACTCGTCGATCTGCAGAAAGTGCGCGATGCCCGGCATGCAGGTCAGGCGCTCGCCCATCTCTTTCAGGGCCTTGGGATCGGTCACGCGGGTTTCCAGCTCGAGATTGTCCCACACACCGTTCACCACCACGGCCGGGTCCAGGTCGCGGAGCACGGTGCGGATGTTCTTGGCCAGCTGGCGGATGAATTTCGTCCGGACAGGTCGGCTTTTGATGGTGATCTCGGGAAAGACTTTAACGATTAGTTTCATGAAAACAGCGCGCGCTGGGCCAGCCGAAAAAGGGGGGCGCGGATTATAGCGGAAATTGCTCAAGGTTTAACCAGTTAATATGCAGAAGGTTTTGCATGCACCAAAACGGATCATTTTCGACTTAAGACGCTACATTAAAGGGCGGGATTTTCAGCCTTTATGCGTTTCGCACCTTTATAAGCGTGAATTTGGGGCAAAAAACCCATGCTGGGGCACTGGCATGCAATTTGCTCCCTTGTGAGGCAGGTTGCCTTGGCAGAGTATTCGCGCCGGCATCACCAACATTTAAGGGCATCCACTACCAGCCCTAAGCCACCCGGAGGACACTATGTCGAAGTCGGTTCAACTCATCAAAGATCATGACGTCAAGTGGATTGATCTGCGCTTCACGGACACCAAAGGCACTCAGCACCACGTGACCATGCCGGCTCGCGATGCGCTGGAAGACGACTTCTTCGAAGTTGGCAAGATGTTCGACGGTTCCTCCATCGCTGGCTGGAAAGGCATCGAAGCCTCCGACATGATCCTGCTGCCGGACGACGAAACTGCCGTTCTGGACCCGTTCACCGAAGAGCCGACCCTGATCCTGGTCTGCGACATCATCGAACCTTCGACCATGCAGGGTTACGATCGCGACCCGCGCGCCATCGCCCACCGCGCCGAGGAATACCTGAAGACCACCGGTATCGGTGACACCGTATTCGCCGGTCCGGAGCCTGAGTTCTTCATCTTCGACGAAGTGAAGTTCAAGTCCGACATCTCCGGTTCGATGTTCAAGATCTACTCCGAGCAAGGCTCGTGGATGTCCGACCAGGACGTGGAAGGCGGCAACAAAGGCCACCGTCCAGGCGTGAAAGGCGGCTACTTCCCGGTTCCGCCGTTCGACCACGACCACGAAATCCGTACCGCCATGTGCAACGCACTGGAAGAAATGGGTCAGACCGTTGAAGTTCACCACCACGAAGTGGCGACTGCCGGTCAAAACGAAATTGGTGTCAAGTTCAACACCCTGGTGAAGAAAGCTGACGAAGTTCAGACTCTGAAATACGTTGTCCACAACGTGGCCGATGCCTATGGCCGCACCGCGACCTTCATGCCGAAGCCTCTGTACGGCGATAACGGTTCGGGTATGCACGTTCACATGTCCATCGCCAAAGATGGCAAGAACACCTTCGCTGGCGAAGGCTATGCCGGCCTGTCCGAAACCGCCCTGTACTTCATCGGCGGCATCATCAAGCACGGTAAGGCCCTGAACGGCTTCACCAACCCGGCCACCAACTCCTACAAGCGTCTGGTGCCAGGTTTCGAAGCTCCGGTAATGCTGGCCTACTCGGCTCGCAACCGTTCCGCCTCGATCCGTATTCCTTACGTCAACAGCCCACGTGGCCGTCGTATCGAAGCACGTTTCCCGGATCCGGCTGCCAACCCGTACCTGGCTTTCGCAGCACTGCTGATGGCCGGTCTGGACGGTATCCAGAACAAGATCCACCCAGGCGATGCTGCTGACAAAAACCTGTACGACCTGCCGCCTGAAGAGGCGAAAGAGATCCCGCAAGTTTGCGGCAGCCTGAAAGAAGCGCTGGAAGAGCTGGACAAGGGCCGCGCGTTCCTGACCAAGGGCGGCGTATTCTCCGACGACTTCATCGATGCCTACATCGCGCTGAAATCCGAAGAAGAAATCAAGGTCCGCACCTTCGTACACCCACTGGAATATGAGCTGTACTACAGCTGCTGATCCGGTAGCGCTGCGCTACGCGGCGTGACAAAAGAGAGGCCTCCTTCGGGAGGCCTTTTTTATTGGCCGGATGTTTACCGCCCGAGCCATCCCCGCCCGACTGGCCTATGCTGCAACCCATCGTTTTCGTTTCCGGTCGATTTCATGGGTCGCACCTTTCTCTACATCCTGATGCTGATCGCCCTGCCCGCCGCTGCGCAGATCTACAAGTACACCGACGCCAACGGCAACACGGTGTACAGCGATCATTCGCCGGACGGCGTGAAGGCGCAGGCGGTGGAGTTGCCGCCGCTCAACAGCGTCCAGCCTCAGGCACCGAGTGCGCCGTCGTCGGACACGGCCAGTCGGGCGCCTGCACGAAATGCCTATGAAGTGCTGGAGCTGACCGGCCTGCCCACCGAACAAGCCCTGCGCGCCAACAACGGCACGTTCACGGTCAGCGTGCTGATCAAGCCGCGCCTGCAACCGCCACATCAATTGCGCCTGCTGCTGGACGACGCGCCTTATGGTCAGCCGAGCAACGTACCGATCCTGCAACTGGTGAACGTCGACCGGGGCGAGCATCGGCTGGCGGTTCAGGTGATCGATGGCGAGGCGATCATTCAGCAGAGCCCGGCCGTGGTTTTCACCGTGCAGCGGGTGCACAAGCCATGACTCGCGGATTGATTGCCGTGTGTCTGGCCCTGTTCGCATACGGCGCATCCGCCGAGGTCTTCACTTATGTCGATTCCCAGGGCAATCGGGTCTACACCGACCAGCCGCGCGGCAATGCCAAGCGGGTGCCGCTGGCCACCAGCAATCGCATGGCCTCGAACCCGACCGGGGCGGCGCCCATCACCACGGCCAAAAAATCACCGGAGCAACCGTTGTTCCGCTACGACATGCTGCGGGTGCTGGTTCCCGAGCCGGACGCGACCATTCGCAGCAGTGCCGGCGAGCTGATCGTCAGCATCACCAGCGAACCCGGCCTGCAAGAGGGACATCGCTATCGCCTGTTGCTGGACGGCCAGCCCACCGGCGAACCCGGCCTGAGCCCGGTGTTCCCGCTGAGCAATATCGATCGCGGCAGCCACAATCTGTCGGTGGAGATCCTCGATGCGCAGGATCGCATTGTCGAGCGCACCGCCAATCAGCCATTCCACATGCAGCGCATCTCACTGGCACAAAAACGCCAGGTCAAACCCTGCACCACCGACGACTACGGCGTTCGCCCGGAATGCCCGCTGAAAGACAAACCCGTCGAACCGAAAAACCCCTTCCTGCGTTTCTTCTAACGCCGTTCAGCTTTGCGCACTATATTGGTGCAACAGTCTGCACCGTACCCACAATCCAACCCATTTTGGTTCGAAAGTACCCGCCAGGGCCGGCTGATCGCCACGCAAACGAGCGTCAAACGCCCGTTTCAGGGGATGAACGCTTCTTTTCGGAGCCTTGGTTTGGTTTTTGCATTTTCCTCGCACCGGCGCTTCGTTTCTCGCGCACGCCTTGCTCCAAAAGAGGTCCTGATGACCATAAGCGACGCACTCCACCGATTGCTGCTCGACAACCTGACCACCGCCACCATCCTGCTCGACGCCGAGTTGCGCCTCGAGTACATGAACCCGGCGGCGGAGATGCTGCTGGCCATCAGCGGTCAGCGCAGCCATGGCCAGTTCATCAGCGAGCTGTTCACCGAATCCACCGAAGCGCTCAATTCGTTGCGTCAGGCGGTGGAACAGGCGCACCCGTTCACCAAGCGCGAAGCGATGCTCACCGCCCTCACCGGCCAGACCCTGACCGTGGACTACGCGGTGACACCGATCCTGAGCAGCGGCGCGACCCTGCTGTTGCTGGAGGTTCACCCTCGCGATCGCTTGCTGCGGATCACCAAGGAAGAGGCGCAGCTGTCGAAGCAGGAAACCAGCAAGATGCTGGTGCGCGGCCTCGCCCACGAGATCAAGAATCCGCTGGGCGGCATCCGTGGCGCCGCGCAATTGCTGGCCCGGGAGCTGCCGGAAGACAGCCTGCGCGACTACACCAACGTGATCATCGAAGAGGCCGACCGCCTGCGTAATCTGGTCGACCGCATGCTCGGCTCGAACAAACTGCCGTCGCTGGCCCTCTGCAACGTTCACGAAGTGCTGGAACGCGTCTGCCAGCTGGTCGAGGCCGAAAGCCAGGGCTGCATCACCCTGGTGCGCGATTACGACCCGAGCATTCCGGACGTGCTGATCGACCGCGAACAAATGATTCAGGCGGTGCTGAACATCGTGCGCAACGCGATGCAGGCGATCAGCAGTCAGAACGAGCTGCGCCTGGGCCGCATCAGCCTGCGCACCCGCGCCATGCGCCAGTTCACCATCGGCCATATCCGCCATCGTCTGGTGACCAAGATCGAGATCATCGACAACGGCCCGGGGATTCCGGCGGAACTCCAGGAAACCATTTTCTTTCCCATGGTCAGCGGACGTCCGGACGGTACCGGACTCGGCCTGGCCATCACCCAGAACATTATCAGCCAGCACCAGGGCCTGATCGAGTGTGACAGCCATCCAGGCCACACCACCTTCTCGATCTTTCTGCCACTGGAACAAGGAGCCACATCGACATGAGCCGTAGTGAAACCGTGTGGATCGTCGATGACGACCGTTCTATCCGCTGGGTCCTGGAAAAAGCCCTGCAACAGGAAGGCATGACCACCCAGAGCTTCGACAGTGCCGATGGCGTGATGAGCCGCCTGGCCCGCCAGCAGCCGGACGTGATCATCTCCGACATCCGCATGCCGGGTGCCAGCGGCCTGGATCTTCTGGCGCGGATTCGCGAGCAGCATCCACGCCTGCCGGTCATCATCATGACCGCTCACTCCGATCTGGACAGCGCTGTCGCCTCCTATCAGGGCGGCGCCTTCGAATACCTGCCCAAGCCGTTCGACGTCGACGAAGCGGTGTCGCTGGTCAAGCGCGCCAACCAGCACGCCCAGGAGCAGCAAGGGCTGGAAGTGGTGCCGGCGCTGACCCGCACCCCGGAAATCATCGGCGAAGCGCCGGCGATGCAGGAAGTGTTTCGCGCCATCGGGCGCCTGAGCCACTCCAATATCACCGTATTGATCAATGGCGAATCCGGCACCGGTAAAGAGCTGGTGGCCCATGCCCTGCACCGCCACAGCCCGCGGGCGGCCTCGCCGTTCATTGCGCTGAACATGGCGGCGATCCCGAAGGACCTGATGGAGTCCGAGCTGTTCGGCCACGAGAAAGGCGCATTCACCGGCGCAGCCAACCTGCGTCGCGGGCGTTTCGAACAGGCCGACGGTGGCACGCTGTTCCTCGATGAAATCGGCGACATGCCAGCGGACACCCAGACCCGACTGCTTCGGGTATTGGCCGACGGCGAGTTCTATCGCGTCGGCGGGCATGTGCCGGTCAAGGTTGATGTACGGATCATCGCTGCAACTCACCAGAATCTGGAAACTCTGGTTCACGCCGGGAAATTCCGTGAGGACTTGTTCCACCGCCTCAACGTGATCCGCATCCACATCCCACGCCTGTCGGACCGCCGCGAAGACATCCCGACCCTGGCCAAGCACTTCCTCAGCCGCGCCGCGCAGGAACTGGCGGTGGAGCCGAAGCTGCTGAAAAGCGAGACCGAGGAATACCTGAAGAACCTGCCATGGCCGGGCAACGTGCGGCAGCTGGAAAACACCTGCCGCTGGATCACGGTGATGGCGTCCGGGCGTGAAGTGCACATCGGCGACCTGCCGCCGGAACTGCTGAGCCTGCCGCAGGATTCTGCACCGGTGACCAACTGGGAACAGGCACTGCGCCAGTGGGCCGACCAGGCCTTGGCGCGTGGCCAGTCGAGCCTGCTCGACAGCGCGGTGCCGGCGTTCGAGCGGATCATGATCGAGACGGCGTTGAAGCACACGGCCGGGCGCCGCCGTGACGCGGCGGTGCTGCTGGGCTGGGGCCGCAATACCTTGACCCGCAAGATCAAGGAGCTCGGCATGAAGGTCGATGGCGGGGATGAGGACGAGGGTGATGAAGGCTGAGATTCAGTGCCGGCCTGCACCGCCGCAAGGCACCGTGACCCGTTATCGGGCACGGTCGCGGGCTCGACCTAGTATCGCAACACGCTGAAAAAACCATCCGGTGAAAAGACGAAGGCCCCGTATTACGGGGCCTTCGTCATGGTGTCGGGCTTTTTTGTTTCAAAACGATAAAAACTGGCACGCCCCCTGCAATAACCCTTTCAGGTGATTCGATTCACCCACCCTTTCGGGGGCCTTGGTACAGGCAGGCCGGGGATTCCCCTCTTTACACCGGGCTCATCAAGCCCACCCTTTTGGGGCCCTTGATACAGGCAGGTCAGGGGTTCCTTCTTTACACCGGCTCAGCACGCCATGCGATGAGCCCGCCCGTTTCGGGAACCTTGGTACAGGCAGGCCGGGGATTCCCTCTTTTATTGCTCCCGGAGACGGATCTCCAGCCGCCAGCGGTCATCGACCGCCTGGCCGGCCCACTCCCCTTGCAGCGGCCGCGCCGCCAGCACCGTCAGCAGCAAACCACCGTCACTCAATCGCGTCCGCCAGTTCACGTCTTTGCCGTTGATCTTCAACTGGCCCTTTTGTGCCTTGCCCTCGGCCTGAAACAACAGGGCGAGCGTGCCATCGACGATTTCGCCATGCAGCTTCGGCTCATTGTTGAACCAGACCGCCAGACCGCCATCGATCACCTCGACCTGCTGCAGGACGCTTGGCTCAGGCGTGGTCAAACGGCCGATCATCATCCCTACCATCAGGCCGAAAATCGCCAGCGATCCCATGACTCGCGGGAATAGTTTCGAACGCGGGTCGGCTGGCGGCGTAGAATGCGCGTCATCTTTACCTTCGGAGCCGTGCATGTTTCACGTCATCCTTTTTCAACCGGAAATTCCACCGAACACCGGTAACGTTATCAGGCTGTGCGCCAACAGCGGCTGCCACCTGCATTTGATCGAACCGCTGGGCTTCGAGATGGACGACAAGCGCCTGCGTCGCGCCGGTCTCGACTACCACGAGTACGCCACGCTGCAACGCCACGCCGACCTCGCCAGTTGCCTGGAAAGCCTCGGCCACCCACGGCTGTTCGCCTTCACCACCAAGGGTTCGCGACCGTTTCACGATGCCGCGTTCGTCCCGGGCGATGCCTTCATCTTCGGCCCGGAAAGCCGTGGCCTGCCGCCGGAAGTGCTGGATGCCCTGCCCGCCGAACAGCGCCTGCGCCTGCCGATGCGCGAAGGCTGCCGCAGCCTGAACCTGTCCAACACCGTGGCAGTGGCCGTGTACGAAGCGTGGCGGCAGAACGGCTTTAAATAACCGCACATAACAAATGTGGGAGCGAGCCTGCTCGCGATTACGGAGTGTCAGTCAACATTGATGTGTCTGACAGACCGAAATCGCGAGCAGGCTCGCTCCCACATTGGGTGTTGCAAAACCGCTTACTGAACGGTCGGGGTCTCGCCGGCTTCCTGCATGCGCTGCAGCTCTTGCGCGTACAGGGCGTCGAAGTTCACCGGGGCCAGCATCAGGGCCGGGAACGAACCGCGGGTCACCAGGCTGTCCAGGGTTTCGCGAGCGTACGGGAACAGGATGTTCGGGCAGAACGCACCCAGAGTGTGGCTCATCGAAGCCGCGTCCAGGTTCTTGATCAGGAAGATACCGGCCTGTTGCACTTCAGCGATGAAGGCGACTTCTTCACCGTTTTTCACGGTCACGGACAGGGTCAGCACGACTTCGTAGAAATCGCCTTCCAGCGCTTTCTGACGGGTGTTCAGATCCAGACCGACGGTCGGGTCCCACTGCTGGCGAAAGATCGCCGGGCTTTTCGGAGCTTCGAAGGACAGGTCGCGTACATAGATGCGCTGCAAGGAGAATTGCGGTGCGGTTTCTTCTTCGCTGGCTGCAGTGTTCTGTTGGTCAGTCATCTCAGATCCTTTCTGATCTTGGGTCTTTTGGGTTCTTGGTGAGGTGCAGCAGTTCAGGCCTTGAGCAGCGCGTCGAGCTTGCCGGCGCGCTCCAGGGCGTACAAATCGTCACATCCGCCGACGTGGGTGTCGCCGATCCAGATCTGCGGCACGGACGTGCGTCCGGCTTTCTGGGCCATGGCGGCGCGCACTTGCGGCTTGCCATCGACCTTGATCTCTTCGAAGGCCACGCCTTTGTTCGCGAGCAGGTACTTGGCGCGCGAGCAGTAAGGGCAGTAATCGCTGGAGTAGACGATGACTTCGCTCATATCACTTCACCAGCGGCAGGTTGTCGCCTTTCCAGCTGGAAATCCCGCCGGACAGCTTGGCGGCGGTGAAGCCGGATTTCATCAGCTCGCGGGCGTGGGTGCCGGCAGTCTGGCCCAGGGCGTCGACCAGAATGATGGTCTTGGCCTTGTGCTTTTCCAGCTCGCCGATGCGGGCGGCCAGTTTGTCCTGGGGAATGTTCACCGCGCCAACGATGTGACCGGCGGCGTATTCCTTGCTCGGACGGATGTCCACGACCACGCCGGCTTCCTTGTTGACCAGTGCGGTCAGCTCGCCCGTGCTCAGGCTTTTACCGCCGCCCTGCACTGTGTGCGCCAGCAGCAATGCCAGCAGTACGACGAAGATACCGACAAGAATGTAGTGGTTAGTGGCAAATTCAATCAGGTGAGCAACCATCGAAGGAGGTTCCAGGGCGTTAAAATGTCGGCCAGTATACACAGCCACTATGGTCGGCCAAACCCCGTCCGGCGGTGACGCGGTCGGAACTTCGCTTTAAACTCCAACTCCCTTTTCCATCGCCCTCTTCTTTATTAGCCACGAGTGGATTCCATGACTACCACGCCTAAACCTTTGGTCCTGATGATTCTCGACGGCTTCGGTCACAGCGACAGCCCCGAATCCAACGCCGTCTTCGCGGCCAAAAAGCCTGTGCTGGATCGCCTGTGGGCCACCGTGCCGAACGGCCTGATCTCGGGCAGCGGCATGGACGTCGGCCTGCCGGACGGCCAGATGGGCAACTCCGAAGTCGGCCACATGAACCTGGGCGCCGGCCGCGTGGTGTATCAGGACTTCACCCGCGTGACCAAGGCGATCCGCGACGGCGAGTTCTTCGAGAACCC
Organism: Pseudomonas sp. 91RF; assembly: GCF_003576265.1. Lineage (NCBI taxonomy): Bacteria > Pseudomonadati > Pseudomonadota > Gammaproteobacteria > Pseudomonadales > Pseudomonadaceae > Pseudomonas > Pseudomonas sp. 91RF. Next base: position 253,054 of record NZ_QWFC01000032.1, on the reverse strand, counting down.
GACCATCTGCGCCGCTGTGGATAAAGCCGTGGCTGCCGGCAAGGCCGTGCATTTCATGGGCCTGCTGTCGGACGGCGGCGTTCACAGCCACCAGGATCACCTGATCGCCATGGCCGAACTGGCCTTCAAGCGTGGCGCCGAAAAAATCTACCTGCACGCCTTCCTCGATGGCCGCGACACGCCACCGAAAAGCGCCGCTTCGTCGATCGAACTGCTCGACGCAACCTTCCAGGCCCTCGGCAAGGGCCGTATCGCCAGCCTCATCGGCCGCTACTACGCCATGGACCGCGACAACCGTTGGGACCGCGTATCCCAGGCTTACAACCTGATCGTCGACGGCAAGGGCGAATTCAACGCCGCCACCGCCCAGGAAGGCCTGGAAGCCGCTTACGCCCGTGGCGAGAGCGACGAGTTCGTCAAAGCCACCAGCATCGGTGAGCCGGTGAAGGTCGAAGACGGCGACGCCGTGGTGTTCATGAACTTCCGCGCCGACCGTGCCCGCGAACTGAGCCGCGTGTTTGTCGAAGACGGTTTCAAGGAGTTCGAGCGCGCACGCCAGCCGAAAGTGCAGTACGTCGGCCTGACCCAGTACGCCGCCAGCATCCCGGCCCCCGCTGCCTTCGCGCCGGGCAGCCTGGAAAACGTGCTCGGCGACTACCTGGCGAAAAATGGCAAGACTCAACTGCGTATCGCCGAAACCGAGAAGTACGCCCACGTGACCTTTTTCTTCTCCGGTGGTCGCGAAGAGCCGTTCCCGGGCGAAGAGCGCATCCTGATCCCGTCGCCGAAGGTCGCCACCTATGACCTGCAGCCGGAAATGAGCGCGCCGGAAGTCACCGACCGCATCGTCGATGCCATCGAGAATCAGCGCTACGACGTGATCGTGGTCAACTACGCCAACGGCGACATGGTCGGCCACAGCGGCGTATTCGAGGCGGCGGTGAAAGCCGTGGAATGCCTGGACACCTGCGTGGGCCGCATCGTCGAAGCGCTGGAAAAGGTCGGCGGTGAAGCGCTGATCACCGCCGACCACGGTAACGTCGAACAAATGGCCGACGAAGCCACCGGCCAGGCGCACACCGCGCACACCACCGAACCGGTGCCGTTCATCTATGTCGGTAAACGCGACCTCAAGGTGCGCGAAGGCGGCGTGCTGGCGGACGTGGCGCCGACCATGCTCAAACTGCTGGGCCTGGAAAAACCGGCAGAAATGACTGGCACTTCGATTCTGGTCTGATATCAAAAACGCCCTGTAATCAGCCTGAAACGGCTTTTTATGACGAACGCCTCAAAGCAGTTGGCTTTGAGGCGTTTTTTTTGCCGCGTGGGGCGGGCATACTAGGCCGTCCCTTACCCTGGTGCCGCCCGCCCCTATGCTTCGCGTCCTGATCGCCCTCGCTCTGACATGCCTGCTCCAACCGGCCTTCGCTGACGAGCGTGCGCAAACCCAACAGCAGTTGGACGCCACGCGTCAGGACATCGCCGAGCTGAAAAAGCTGCTGGGCAAGCTCCAGGAAGAAAAATCCGGCGTGCAAAAGGAGCTCAAGGGCACCGAAACCGAGATGGGCAAGCTCGAAAAGCAGGTCGATGCCCTGCAAAAAGAGCTGAAGAAGAGTGAATCCGAGCTGCAGCGGCTCGATGCGGAGAAAAAAAAACTCCAGAGCGCGCGCACTGAACAGCAGCGACTGATCGCCATCCAGGCCCGCGCGGCTTACCAGAACGGCCGGCAGGAATACCTCAAGCTGCTGCTCAACCAGCAGAATCCCGAGAAATTCGCCCGCACCCTCACCTATTACGACTATCTGAGCCAGGCCCGCCTGGAGCAGCTGAAGAACTTCAACGAAACCCTGCGCCAGCTGGCCAATGTCGAAAAAGACATTTCCTCGCAGCAAGCGCAGCTGCTGGTGCAGAAAAGCGATCTGGACACCCAGCGTGACGCCCTCGACAAGGTTCGCAAGGAGCGCCAGCAAGTACTGGCCAAGCTCAACGACGACGTGAAAGCCCGCGACCAGAAACTGGCCGCCCGCGAGCAGGATCAGGCAGACCTGTCTAAAGTCCTTAAAACCATTGAAGAAACCCTGGCCCGCCAGGCCCGTGAGGCAGAAGAAGCGCGGCAGAAAGCGCTGATCGCCCAGCAGGAAGCCGAAAAAAAGCGTTTACGTGAGGCCCAGGCCCGCGCCGATGCGGACTCGGACACCAGCGACGCCCCACGCCCAAAAGCCAGACCCACACCTGGCGCGCTGGTTTCCAGCAGCGGCGAGACGTTCGGCGGCCCTTTTGCCGCCACCCGGGGAAAACTTCCATGGCCGGTTGATGGTCGACTGCTGGCACGCTTCGGTGAAACCCGTGGCGACGATGCCCGCACCAAGTGGGACGGCGTGATGATCAGCGCCGCCGCCGGCAGCCAGGTGCATGCCGTACACGGCGGGCGCGTGGTGTTTGCCGACTGGTTGCGCGGTGCCGGGCTGCTGGTGATCCTCGACCACGGCAACGGTTTTCTGAGTCTTTACGGTCATAACCAGACGCTGCTGAAGTCGGCTGGTGACGTGGTAAAAGCCGGTGAGTCCATCTCCACTGTCGGTAGCAGTGGCGGGCAGGACACACCAGCGCTGTATTTCGCAATTCGTCAGCAGGGTCACCCGAGTGATCCGGCGCAATGGTGTCACGCGCAAGGATAAGCGCGTCGCCTAATTCAGGAGTTCGTTCGACATGCTGCATTTGTCCCGCCTTACCTCGCTGGCCCTGACGATCGCCCTGGTGATCGGCGCGCCTCTGGCGTTCGCCGCTCAACCGGCCCCGGCTGTCGCTCCGGCAGGCACTGCCGCGACGTCCAAGGCCCCGTTGCCGCTGGAAGAGCTGCGCACCTTTGCCGAGGTCATGGACCGGATCAAAGCCGCCTATGTCGAACCGGTGGACGACAAGACCCTGCTGGAAAACGCCATCAAGGGCATGCTCAGCAACCTCGACCCGCACTCGGCCTACCTCGGCCCGGAAGATTTCACCGAGCTGCAGGAAAGCACCAGCGGTGAGTTCGGCGGCCTGGGCATCGAAGTCGGTTCGGAAGACGGCTTCATCAAAGTCGTGTCGCCAATCGACGATACGCCAGCATCCAAGGCCGGCATCCAGGCCGGTGACTTCATCGTCAAGATCAACGGCGCGCCGACCCGTGGCCAGACCATGACCGAAGCCGTGGACAAGATGCGCGGCAAGATCGGCCAGAAAATCACCCTGACCCTGGTCCGTGATGGCGGTACGCCGTTCGACGTGACCCTGGCCCGTGCGGTGATCCAGGTGAAGAGCGTCAAGGCGCAACTGCTCGAATCGGGTTATGGCCTGATCCGCATCACCCAGTTCCAGGTCAAGACCGGCGAAGAAGTCTCCAAGGCCCTGGCCAAGCTGCGCAAGGACAACGGCAAGAAGCTCAACGGCATCATCCTCGACCTGCGCAACAACCCGGGCGGCGTGTTGCAGGCAGCGGTGGAAGTGGTCGACCACTTCATCACCAAAGGCCTGATCGTCTACACCAAGGGCCGGATCGCCAACTCCGAGTTGCGCTTCTCCGCCACAGGCAAGGACGAAAGCGAAGCGGTGCCAATGGTCGTGCTGATCAACGGTGGCAGTGCCTCGGCTTCGGAAATCGTCGCCGGCGCCCTGCAGGACCAGAAACGCGCCGTGGTCATGGGCACCACCAGTTTCGGCAAGGGCTCGGTGCAGACCGTGCTGCCGCTGAACAACGACCGTGCGCTGAAGATCACCACCGCGCTGTACTTCACGCCGAACGGCCGCTCGATCCAGGCCCAGGGCATCGTCCCGGACATCGAAGTGCGCAAGGCCAAGATCACCAACGAGGCAGACGGCGACTACTTCAAGGAAGCCGACCTGCAGGGTCACCTGGGCAACGGCAACGGCGGCGCGGACAAACCGACCGGCTCTGGCGGCAAGCCGAAAGCCATGCCGCAGGATGACGATTACCAGTTGGCCCAGGCCCTGAGCCTGCTCAAAGGCCTGAGCATTACGTCCGGCCGTTGAGGATGTCTTTGCGTTTCGTCTTTGTCCTGCTGTGCTGTCTGGCGGGTGCTGTTCACGCAGAACCTGCCAGACCGACACCGCAAAAAGCCTACCTGACACTGATCATCGACGACCTGGGGCAGAACCTGCCCCGGGATCGTCGCGTGCTGGCCCTGCCCGGGCCCGTGACCACGGCAATCATGCCCGACACCCCGCACGCCACCGAATTCGCCCGCGAAGCCCATCGCGCCGGCAAGATCGTGATCCTGCACATGCCGATGGACCCGGCCACCGGCCCGTTTGCCTGGCACCCTGAACTGCCCATCGAAGAACTTGAGAAACGGCTGAATGCCGCGTTCAAAATGGTCCCCTACACAGCCGGCATCAATAACCACATGGGCAGTCGTATGACTGCACAACCAATGGCAATGGCCTGGTTGATGGGTGAGTTGCAGCGCCGTCACAAGTTCTTCGTCGACAGCCGCACCAGCGCGCAGACCGTTGCCGCGCAACAGGCGCAGAAGATCGATCTGGCGAGTGTTTCAAGGGACGTGTTTCTCGATGACGAGCGCACCGAAGCGGCGATCTACACTCAGTTGCAGACCGCGATCAATCTGGCCCGCAAACAGGGTTCGGCGGTGATGATCGGCCATCCTTATCCACAGACGCTGGCGGTGCTGGAGCGGGAGCTGCCGAAGCTGAAAGCTCAAGGCATCGAGTGGATCGACATCAAGCAGATGATCAGTGTGCGCAGCAATCGCGCCACGGCCGCTCATGGCAAAGACGGTGTCTACCGGTAAATACCCTGAAACAACCGCAACACATAGTTACCGCCAGAAGACCTGCCCCGATCGGGATAGTCAGTCTTGCAAATGTCAGCGACTCCACGAGTCGCCTTTCAACTACAGGACTGACTATGACTACCGATAACAGCCGCACCCTGTCTGCCGGGCAATTGGAATCGATAAAGTTCGGCAATCTGCTGATCAATTTCACCAGCGAGTTTCATCGGATCTGGGACAGCCGGGGCTCCGGCTCCTCGGTTGGAAGTTTTTGGCGGCCAACCCCCGCCCCCGATCTGCTGCCGGGGTATTTCCCGCTGGGAGATCTGGCCGTGACCGGATACGACAACGTCAACGGAAACAGGGTCGTAGCCGTCGTATGCGAAGGTGAGACGCCTGTTGATGATGCATCTCAAGGCAAGGCGCTCAGTCCGCCCACGGACTATGAAAGAGTCTGGCGAGACTCCAACTCCGGCGCCGCTGCCGACTGCACGGTATGGCGCCCGATCCCTCCCACCGGCTATGTAGCCATGGGGTTTGTCTGCTCCAATGGCCGTGACAAACCCCTGCTCAATGCGATCCGTTGTGTTCGCGAAGATCTGGTCATCGCTGCAAACGTCGGTAATCAGATCTGGGACGATAAAGGCAGTGGCGCCAGGCAGAATTTCAGCGCCTGGAACATAGATCCTCCGCAGGCTGCCGCAGGCGAAATCTACTTTGCACCGGGCACTTTTTTCGGTGTTCAGAGCCACTCCAGGCCTGCGGCGTCTGTCGCATATGCGTTACGGATGCAAATTCCTCGTCAGACTTTGCCAGCCCCTGTAGCGCCGAAATTATCGGGGTATGGAGCACCTCCAGAACTGGAACCCTCCAAGCTCACTCAAACTGTTCGAATTCCCTGGTTCGCGGTGACCGATCATTTGCATCCCGGGGAGCAATTGCGCACGTCTCCGTTCTACCGCCTTGAGCGGACAGATCAATATGTACTGGTGGGTCATGGCCAGAACACCGACGACCAGCCCCGTCCGTTCAAGTGGAGAGCACTTCGGGCTCAGAACTCGCAGATGCTACAGATTTTCAGCATTCTCACATCTATCGAGGTTGCAACAGCATGGCCAGCAAAGCCGTCGAACGCCCCCCGGCCCATCAGGTTCTCGGCCCATTTGTACAAGGACTTCACTTACACCGAGACATCATCCAACGGATGGAGCGACTCCCGCCCACTGGACGTCGTCGCCATGGCAGCCAAAAAAAAGGCCGTGGCGATCTATCAAATACAGAGTTTCTTTACGCTGAAGCGCGCGGACGGCACACAGGTGGCGGTCAGTATTGGTTACACCGATGACGAAAGTCTTTACCTGACCGAATATCCGCCGGAAACCGACAGCGCGCTGACCTTCACGCCACAACTGGCGACGAAGCCGCCCGCCAGCGAAGACTCATCAAATAATGAGAGCAATAACGTTGAGGGCGCATCTCAACCCGTGAGAGAGGAGGCTCCCGTTACAGATACCGCCCCATGATCTCGTCGACCACACCGTCTTTGCGCATCTGATCGAGTGCTGCCTGAAGTCTGGCGACGGCTTCGTCCGGCACTTCTTTGTTCAGCGCCAGATACAGTTCGGCGCTGTTGAAACGCAGCACGGTTTTCAACCCGGTCACGCCATCCTGCCGCGCCAGATAACGCCCGGCAGGATCGCCGGTGGCCCACAGGTCGATCTGGCCGCTGACAAGCTTTTTGGCGTTGTCCTGATCACGCAAAACTACCATCGGTTTCAGGCCCTGCTTGGTCAGAGTCTCGGCAATCGCATCGCCCTTGTAGGCACCGATCTTGTATTTGCGTGCGTCATTGAGGGTTTCGAGGGTGATCTTGCTGTCGGCCTTGGCCAGCATGACCCAGTCATCCGGGCCGATGGGGCCGACCCACTTGAACAGCGTCTCGCGATCCGGCAGGCGCGCCATGACGAACGCTCCATAACCAGGATTCTCCAGCGCCAGCTTGTAGACCCGCTCCCATGGGAAGCGCAGGGTCAGGCTGTAAGTGATGCCGGCACGCTTGAACATCTCGCGCACGATGTCCGTGGCGATGCCATTGATGTTTTCGTCCTGGGCGAAATTCTTGCCGTTCTTCGCCATGTTGTATGGCGGAAAGTTTTCGGTGAGGAGCACCAGATCGGTGTCGGGATTTTCTGCGGCGTGGCCAGTGTTGATCAACAACACGGAGGCACTGGCGAGGGCGAGAAGCAGGCGTTTGATCATGTCGGGCTACCGAAATCCATGGCGTGCCCAAGAGTGCCTTGGGTACGCCATGCTGTCCACTGGCCTGTATTGTTTAACGCATTACGATGCCGCGGTGAGCCATATAGGCCTTGGCTTCCTGAACGGTGTATTCGCCGAAGTGGAAAATACTCGCCGCCAGCACCGCGCTGGCATGACCTTCAAGGATCCCGTCAGCCAGATGCTGCAGATTGCCGACGCCACCGGAAGCGATTACCGGAATGCCCAGCGCATCGCTGATGGCGCGGGTCACGCCGAGATCGAAGCCGTTTTTCATGCCGTCCTGATCCATGCTGGTCAGGAGAATTTCACCGGCACCCAGGCCTTCCATTTTCTTCGCCCACTCGACCGCGTCGAGACCGGTCGGCTTGCGGCCGCCGTGGGTGAAGATTTCCCAGCGCGGGGTTTCGCCAGGACTCGAAACCTTCTTCGCGTCGATGGCAACAACGATGCATTGCGAACCGAAATGCTGCGCCGCTTCGCCGACGAACTCCGGATTGAACACGGCAGCGGTGTTGATCGACACCTTGTCCGCTCCGGCGTTGAGCAGGTTGCGGATGTCCTGCACGGTCCTCACGCCGCCGCCGACGGTCAGCGGGATGAACACCTGGCTGGCCATGCGCTCGACAGTATGGAGCGTGGTGTCACGGCCATCGACGCTGGCGGTGATGTCGAGAAAGGTAATCTCGTCGGCACCCTGCTCGTCGTAGCGACGGGCGATTTCCACCGGGTCACCGGCATCACGGATGTTCTCGAACTTCACACCTTTGACGACCCGGCCGTTGTCCACGTCCAGGCAAGGGATGATGCGTTTGGCCAGCGCCATGGTCAGTCCTCAGCCTTGGTACGAATCGCAGAAAGCTTGCGCTTCGGCGACGTCGAGGGTGCCTTCGTAGATCGCCCGGCCAGTGATTGCGCCGATGATGCCCGGCGCCTTGGCGTCGAGCAGCGACTTGATGTCACCCAGGTTGTGAATGCCGCCGGAGGCGATCACCGGGATCCTGGTGGCAGCAGCCAGCGCAGCGGTGAACGGTACGTTGCAGCCCTGCATCATGCCGTCTTTGGCGATGTCGGTATAAACGATCGAGGACACACCGTCGGCTTCGAACTGCTTGGCCAAGTCGATGACCTGCACCTGGCTGATTTCAGCCCAGCCGTCGGTGGCGACAAAACCGTCTTTGGCGTCGAGGCCGACGATGATTTTGCCCGGGAATGCGCGGCAGGCTTCTGCAACGAACGCCGGTTCTTTAACCGCCTTGGTGCCGATGATCACGTAGCTCACGCCAGCCTTGACGTAGTGCTCGATGGTTTCCAGCGAACGGATGCCGCCGCCGATCTGGATCGGCAGGGTCGGGTAGCGCTTGGCAATCGCGGTCACCACTTCGCCGTTTACTGGCTGGCCTTCAAAGGCGCCGTTCAGATCGACCAGATGCAGACGACGGCAACCGCCCTCCACCCACTTGGCAGCCATGCTCACCGGGTCATCGGAGAACACTGTGGAATCTTCCATGCGGCCCTGGCGCAGACGTACGCAGGCACCGTCTTTGAGATCGATAGCGGGAATAATCAGCATCTGGCAAACCTTCAAATTTGAATGTTCAGCTTGGCTCGGAAATCAGTTTTTCTCGAGCGCCCACAGGTCGCTTTCGATGCTTTCAAACCGCTCCTTGAGGTGGGTCTGCACATCGAAAATCGCCCTGTTGTAATAGTGCGGAGCAATTTCGCGGGTAAACAGCTCAAGAATTTCCGCCGCTTCGAACGAACCCAGGTCCAGTTCGAAACGATCCTCCATGAACCGCTGGATCTTGCGGTTGGCGTCGCTTTCCTGCTCGGGTGTGAGGGTCAGGATCGGCGGTTTTTTCTTGGCGGCCATTTACCAGCGACCGTCCCACGCTGCGAAGTTCTGCAGCAATTGCAGGCCATGGGTATGGCTCTTCTCCGGGTGGAACTGCACGGCGAAACGCGAACCTTCGGCCAGCGCTGCGGCGAAATCGACACCGTAATGACCGCTGCCGACCACCTGCCGAGGGTTACCGGCGGCGATGTAGTAGCTGTGCACGAAGTAGAAACGCGCCAGGTCCGGAATGTTGTGCCACAGCGGGTGATCCACCGACTGTTTCACTTCGTTCCAGCCCATGTGCGGGACCTTCAGGTGCTCGCCGTCTTCATGCAGGTCTTTGCCGAAGAACTTCACCGCGCCCGGGAACAGGCCGATGCAGTCGACGCCGTCGTTCTCCTCGCTGGTGTCGAGCAAGGCTTGCATGCCGACGCAGATGCCGAGGAACGGGCGATCCTGGCTGACTTCACGTACCAGCGAGTCGAAGCCGAGGCGACGGATCTCCGCCATGCAATCGCGAATCGCGCCGACGCCGGGGAAAACCACGCGGTCGGCTTCGCGGATCACGTCCGCATCGCTGGTAATCAGCACCTTGCCGGCGCCGACGTGCTCGAGGGCCTTGGCCACCGAGTGCAGGTTACCCATGCCGTAATCGATGACTGCAACCGTCTGCATTACAGCACGCCCTTGGTCGAAGGCATCTGGCCGGCCATGCGGTCATCCAGTTCGACGGCCATGCGCAGCGCGCGGCCGAAAGCCTTGAACACGGTTTCGATCTGGTGGTGAGTGTTGGTGCCGCGCAGGTTGTCGATGTGCAGGCTGACCAGCGCGTGGTTGACGAAGCCCTGGAAGAATTCCTGGAACAGGTCGACGTCGAAACCGCCAACGGTGGCGCGGGTGTACGGCACGTGCATCTGCAGACCCGGACGGCCGGAGAAGTCGATGACCACGCGCGACAGCGCTTCATCGAGCGGCACGTAGGCGTGGCCGTAGCGACGGATGCCTTTCTTGTCGCCGATGGCTTGTGCGAAGGCCTGGCCGAGGGTGATACCGACGTCTTCCACGGTATGGTGGTCGTCGATATGCAGATCGCCCTTGCATTGGATATCCAGGTCGATCAACCCGTGACGGGCGATCTGATCCAGCATGTGCTCAAGAAAAGGAACACCGATATCGAATCGGGCCTTTCCGGTGCCATCAAGGTTGATCGAGGCTTTGATCTGGGTTTCCAGAGTGTCGCGCTCGACAGACGCCTTACGTTCGGCCATCACCAGCTCCGCAAAATCATTGGGCGAAAAAGGCAGCCATTATAGGGGCGCGGGGCCGAAACAGAAACACGAGACGTGATATGGCAGACGGATAGAAGCCCGTGCTGTCGGGGATAGACATGTCCATACAAGCCATTTCGGATAGCCCGAAACAACTGTGGGAGCGGGCTGCTCGCGATGAGGGCCGCACATTCAACATCACTGTCGACTGTCAGACCGCTATCGCGAGCAGGCTCGCTCCCACAAGGTTACGACGTTTTACTTAGTGGAACAGAACCGCCGTCTTCTGCAGGGTCACCCACACACCCCACGCCAACGGAATCCCGACCACCAGCCACGCAGCGATTGCCAGCGGCTTGCTGCCCGGCGCGGCTTTCCACTCCAGCACGGTGCTGCTGTCAGCGCCCTTGTCGTGGCCCAGCGCCTGTTCGGCGGCCAGTTCGGCGTCGGTCATGAAGTACTTGTCCGCCACCGGGCGCACCAGCAGGTTGCACAGGAAACCCAGTACCAGCAGGCCGGCGAGGATGTACAGCGTGATGTCGTAAGCGGCGGCGCGTTCAACGCCGATGCTCAGCTGATACTCACGCAGGTAGTTCACCAGCACCGGACCCAGTACGCCAGCAGCGGCCCAGGCGGTCAGCAGACGACCGTGGATCGCGCCGACCATTTGCGTGCCGAACAGATCGGCCAGATACGCCGGAACGGTCGCAAAACCACCGCCGTACATCGACAGGATGATGCAGAACGCCGCCACGAACAGCGCAACGTTGCCCAGGTGACCGAGGTTCGGGATCAGTGCGTACAGCGCGAAGCCCAGCGCGAAAAACACGAAGTAAGTGTTCTTGCGGCCCAGGTAGTCCGAGAACGATGCCCAGAAGAACCGACCGCCGATGTTGAACAGGCTCAACAGACCGGTGAAACCGGCCGCAATCGCCGCGATCGAGGCCAGTTGACCAGCGTCGAGCTGACCGAACGGCAGATCATTGCCCAGCAGCTTGCCGCCGAACACTTCCTGCAACAGTGGCGAAGCCATGCCGAGGATGCCGATACCGGCCGACACGTTAAGGCACAGCACCAGCCACACCAGACGGAACTGCGGGGTTTTCCACGCCACATTCACGTGAACGTGACGGTGGGTGATCATCGCGTTCGAGGCTTTCTTCGCCGGTGCGGTCCAGCCTTCAGGCTTCCAGCCGGTTGGCGGCACGCGGTAAGCCAGCGCACCACCGATCATGAACACGAAGTAGATCGCGGCCATGGCCACGAAGCTCTGCCATACGCCGACGCCGGTTGGCGACGCGAAATGGCTCATCAGTGCGGTTGCCAGTGGAGCGCCGACCATCGCGCCACCACCGAAGCCCATGATCGCCATGCCGGTGGCCATGCCGCGCTTGTCCGGGAACCACTTGATCAGGGTCGAGACCGGCGAGATATAGCCCAGGCCCAGACCGATACCGCCGATCACGCCGGAGCCGATCCACATCAGCCAGATCTGGTGGGTATAAATACCCAGCGCGGAAATCAGCAGACCGCCGCACCAGCACAGAGCCGATACAACGCCGGCCTTGCGTGGCCCGGCGTGTTCGAGCCAGCCACCCCAGATCGCTGCCGAGCAGCCGAGGAAGATGAAGAACAGGGTGTAGATCCAGCCGAGCATGGAGATCGGCCAGTCGCATTGCGACGAGAAGACTTGTGCGATGAAGCCCATGTCCGGCGCGCAAGCCACTGGCGCGGTGATGCCCAGTGCCTTGGACAGCGGCAGCCAGAACACGGAAAAACCGTAGGCCATGCCGATGCACAGGTGGATGGCCAGAGCGGCCGGTGGGACCAGCCAGCGGTTGAAACCGGGCTTGGCGATGATGCGTTCCTTGGACAGGAACGCAGGCTGGGCGGCGCTGAGGCCGTCCGCCGTGATGCTCGTGCTCATTGTGTACCCCCAATTATTAGTATGTGTTCGTCAGCCACTGCTCACCCCCGGCCTTTATGCACGCAGGCATGACCGTGTTAGTGGGTGGAGCTCCTTGAAGCGCGACCAAAAGTCGCAGAGGGACGGACGAACGGGCGAAGGTTACCATCTGCACGTGACAGAAAAACCAAACTGATATCACCTTTTTTGAGTCATCTGATCTCATATGACCGGGGAACCCTCCCGCCGACCGTTGTCGAAGCGCTGCACGCCGCGGTTCAAGAGGCTCCTCAGGACACCGCACCAGCACGGGGTCAGGCAGCGCTATACTCCCCGGCTAAATTACGAATTCGACTAACTACAAGGACTCGCCCATGAAAGCGTTCGGCAAAATCCTGGGTCTGGTACTTCTCGGGCTGTTGCTGATCATTGTGGCGGCGGGCTTCGCCCTGACCCACTTCTTCGATCCCAACGACTACAAAAACGAGATCCGCCAGATAGCCCGCGACAAGGCCCACATCGAGCTGACGCTCAATGGCGATATCGGCTGGAGCCTGTTCCCGTGGCTCGGCCTGGAATTGCACGAGGCCAGCGTCGCCACCCTGATCAAGCCTGACGAACCGTATGCCGATCTGCAGATGCTCGGTCTGTCGGTACGCGTGCTGCCGCTGCTGCGCCGCGAAGTGCAAATGAGCGACGTGCGCGTCGAAGGCCTGAACCTGCGCCTGAACCGTGACAAGAACGGCCACGGCAACTGGGAAGACATCGGCAAGCTGCCGACTGCCGCCCCTGCGCCGGGCAGCACCCCTCCAGCGGCCGCCGGCGAACCGGTCGCCGAGACACCTGCCCAGCCGGAAAAGCCACCACAACCGATCCGCCTCGACATCGACAGCCTGACCGTCAACAACGCCCGGGTTGAATACAACGACGAGCAGACCGGCAAGCAGTTCAGCGCCGAAAGCATCCAGCTGAGCACCGGTGCGGTGCACGATTCGACCAACATTCCGCTGAAAGCCACGGCGTTCCTCAGCACCAATCAGCCCGTGCTACGAGTACGCACCGAGCTGAATGGCGAGCTGCGCATCGAGCGCGCCCTGCAACGCTACAAGTTCGAAGACCTGAAGCTGTCCGGCGAACTGACCGGCGACCCGCTGCAAGGCAAGGCCATGACGTTCTCCGCCCAAGGGCAGATGTTGCTCGACAAGGCCGCGAACGTCGCCGAATGGACCGGGATCAAGATCTCCGCCAACCAGTTGCGCGCTCTGGGTGAGCTGAAGGCCAACGATCTGGACAAGACCCCGCAAATCACCGGCGCGATTTCCATCGCCCAGTTCGATCTGGCGAAGTTCGTCGACAGCATCGGCCAGACCCTGCCGGCCATGGCCGAAGGCAGCCTGAGCAAAGTCGAGCTGGTCAGCCGTGTCGCTGCCACACCGACCAGCCTGGCGCTGGACAACATCAACCTGAAACTCGACGACAGCAGCTTCAGCGGCCGCATCGCCATCGAAGACTTCGCCAGGCAATCGCTGCGGGCGATCCTCAAGGCCGACACCTTCAACGTCGATCGCTACCTGCCACCGAAATCGGAAAAAGCCGCCAGCGCCACCCAGGCGCGTCAGACCGAAGTCGCCAGCACCGAAGCCGATGCCATGGCCGGCGCCGGCAGCACCCCTCTGCCGGACAAGCCGAGCAAAAGCGCCTGGAGCACCGAGCGCCTGTTCCCTGTGGAGCGCTTGAGCAAGATGGACGTGAACGCCGACCTGACCTTCGGCCAGTTGACCCTCGACAAATTGCCGATCCAGAACGCCGCGCTGAAAGCCACCGGCCAGGGCGGCCTGCTGACCCTGGAGAACCTGCGCGGCGAGTTGTACAACGGCGACTTCGAAGCCAAGGGCACCCTCGACGTACGCCCGAATGCACCACTGCTGAACCTGCAAACCCGGATCAACCGGGTGCCGGTGGAAAAAATCCTCGAAAGCCAGGGCAAGAATCCGCCGGTCAAAGGCCTGGTGAACCTCACCAGCACCGTCACCGGTAGCGGCAACAGCCAGCAGGCGCTGATCGACACCCTCAACGGCAACGCCAGTTTCGTGATCAACAACGGCGTGTTGCTCAACGCCAACCTTGAGCAGCAACTGTGCAAAGGCATCGCCACCCTCAACCGCAAATCCCTGAGCGGCGAGCCACGGGGCAAGGACACACCGTTCCAGGAACTCAAGGGCAACCTGACCTTCCGCAACGGCGTAGCCAACAACCCGGACCTGAAAGTGCGCATCCCGGGCATGACCGTCAACGGTGACGGCGACATCGACCTGAAAGTGCTGGGCATGGACTATCGCGTCGGCATCATCGTCGAGGGCGATACCAGCGCCATGCCGGATCCGGCCTGCCAGGTCGGCGAGAAGTTCGTCGGCATCGAATGGCCGCTGCGTTGCCGTGGCCCGCTGGAACTGGGGGCCAAGGCCTGCCGCGTGGACAATGAGCGCCTGGGCCAGGTCGCGACCAAAATGGCCGGCGACAAGCTCAGCGAAAAAATCGACGAAAAACTGGGCGACAAAGTCAGCCCGGAACTGAAAAACGCATTGAAGGGGCTGTTCAAGCGATGAGAGCGGAGCAGTTTTCCACGGCGGTGCTGGAATGGTTCGACCGCCACGGCCGCCATGATTTGCCCTGGCAACAGAACATCAACCCGTATCGGGTGTGGGTGTCCGAGATCATGTTGCAGCAGACTCAGGTCAGCACCGTGCTCAATTACTTCGACCGTTTCATGGCTGCGTTGCCGACGGTCGAGGCTTTGGCCGAAGCACCGGAGGACGAAGTGCTGCACCTGTGGACGGGCCTGGGTTACTACACCCGCGCACGCAATCTGCAGAAAACCGCAAAGATCGTCGTCAGCCAGTACGGCGGCGAGTTTCCCCGCGATGTCGAGAAGCTCACGGACTTGCCGGGCATCGGCCTGTCCACCGCCGGCGCGATTGCCAGCATCAGCATGGGCCTGCGCGCGCCGATCCTCGACGGCAACGTCAAACGGGTGCTGGCGCGCTTTACCGCGCAAGAAGGCTATCCGGGCGAGCCTAAGGTCGCCAAACAGCTGTGGGCCAACGCAGAGCGCTTCACGCCGCAGGATCGGGTCAACGCCTACACCCAGGCGATGATGGATCTGGGCGCCACGCTCTGCACCCGCAGCAAACCGAGCTGCCTGCTGTGTCCGCTGAAAAAGGGCTGCGAAGCGCACATGCTCGGTCTGGAGACACGCTACCCGATCCCCAAGCCGCGCAAAGCCATTCCGCAGAAACGCACGCTGATGCCGCTGCTGGCCAACGAGGATGGCGCGATTCTGCTTTATCGCCGCCCGTCCAGCGGATTGTGGGGCGGTTTGTGGAGCCTGCCGGAACTCGACGACCTCGACGACCTGCAACACCTCGCTGCGCAGCACTCGCTGGAACTGGGCGAGCAGCAGGCGCTGCCGAGCCTCGTCCACACGTTCAGCCATTTCCAGTTGTCCATCGAACCCTGGCTGGTCCAGGTGCAGGAAGCCGGCGGTCACGTGGCCGAGGCCGACTGGCTCTGGTATAACCTCGCCACCCCGCCGCGCCTGGGCCTCGCCGCCCCGGTCAAGACCTTGCTCGAACGCGCGGCCGCCGTCTTGAATGCAGGAGAGTCGACATGACCCGCACCGTAATGTGCCGCAAGTACAAAGAACAACTCGAAGGTCTGGAGCGCCCACCGTACCCGGGCGCCAAGGGCCAGGACATCTTCGAACACGTCTCGGCCAAGGCCTGGGCCGACTGGCAGAAACACCAGACCCTGCTGATCAACGAAAAACGCCTGAACATGATGAACGCCGAAGACCGCAAATATCTGCAGGGCGAAATGGACAAGTACTTCTCCGGCGAGGAATACGCCCAGGCCGAAGGCTACGTTCCGCCGGCCGAATAATCAGCGGAAATCGGGGGTCTGATCGTAAGCGACGGAATTAATTTAAGAAATTTTAAAAAAGTCGTTGACGTAAATCCGAAAAACCCTTTTAATGCGCCCCGTTGCCCAGATAGCTCAGTCGGTAGAGCAGGGGATTGAAAATCCCCGTGTCGGCGGTTCGATTCCGTCTCTGGGCACCAAATACCGAAAACCCTGAATCGCAAGATTCAGGGTTTTTTTATGCCTGCGATTTGATGACGGCTGGATTACGCGCTTCTTGCAGGCCGCCATTCGCGATACTTTGCTCGCCCCTTACGGAAGAGGGTCATCACGTCGATGAACCAGAAACGAACCCGCGTCCCCCTGCCCCATCCGCCAGCTTATCGGCAGAGCCGGACTTCATTCTGGCTGACCTTGCTTGTCGGACTGTTGATCACGTTCGCCATCGGCGCATCCCTCTACCTGATCATCGACAGCCTGATCACAGGTTCGATCACGACGAACAATCGAGGCCCGCGCAAAACCTGGCTGCGGGATCTGCAACCGCACAAATACTGGTTCGAAGTGATATGGCAAAGCCTTGGCACGCTGTTGCTGCTAGCGGTTTCGCTGTTCGGATTACGGATCCACCTGAAACTGCGCAAGCGATCGTGAAGGACGGGATTCAGGGCAAATCCCGTCCTTACCGACGCTATTGATGCCAGTCCCAATGAAACACCAGATTGCTGGCTGCGCCGCTGCCGACATTGGCAACGTCCCGGCGCACCTCGCCATTGCGGGTAGCGACCACGGTGTATTTGCCCGGAGGCAACTGTGCATAAACCAGAGGCCCGATCTGGTTCAGGTTCAGAACAGGCTGTCCTGTCGCTTTCTGCACCACCAGATCGACGTCCGAGGTGTACAGATTTTGCGCACCGACGGCGAACGTCATATGCAGGTTGTAACCGGCGGACTGTTGAATGGCCCGCGACTCATCCAGGCCAATCCCGCCGGACAGATAATTGATCCCGTTCTGCTGTTGCTGCTGGACTTGCACGCCGGCGCTTTCGACAGGCTCGGCACTCGTGGCCTGCGCCATGAGCGGGAACATCAGAATCGCCACAGCGGCGACGGGCAACATGAGTGAAGTGACGCGTTTCATGATGAGCACTCCCGGGTTCTCGCAGAACCCAATCGTTACTCCTGTTTAGATTTTGCGATGCGGGGCTGGTTTTAGATTGATTGGGAGTTGTCCTGGGTGCGAAAAGGACTACGCGTTGTATTCCCCAACCATCGCCGTCTTCGGTCAGATCCCGCAGAACCCGCTCACCCTTCCTTCAGTTGAACCAGACATGGCCGGCATCGCCAAGCCGCAGGTTATTGGCATGCTCTCGCTTCTGTTTCTCCTGAGCCGGAAGACTTGATGAGCCAACTTGAACCTGCTGAAACGCAAGATCCGAAACTCGATTCGTTGCTGGGCGACCTTGGTGACCTGATACGTCAGGCACGCCAAAAAGTACTGCGAACGGTCGATACGATTCAGGTCCAGACCTGCTGGCAGATCGGGCGGCATATTGTCGAGTTTGAACAACAAGGGGCCAGGCGCGCGGGTTATGGAAAGCATTTGCTGGCTACGCTGGCCAAGCGACTGACCGAGGACTTCGGGAAGGGCTTCGATGCATCAAACCTCCGTTATATGCGCTTGTTTTATCAAGCCTTTCCAATTCGTGACGCACTGCGTCACGAATTGAGCTGGACCCACTACCGCCGCTTGATACAGGTCGAAAGTGAATCAGCCCGACAGTGGTACATGAACGAATCCGCCTCACAAAACTGGTCCAGCCGCGCTCTGGATCGGCAGATAAACACGCTCTACTACGAACGTCTGTTGATGAGTCGAGACAGAACCGACCTCTATGCAGAGGCAGCGACCAACATCGCCGCGATGAAAAGCAATCCCCGGGAATTCATCCGCGATCCTGTCCTTCTGGAGTTTCTCGGCCTGCCCTCACCGGGCAAGCTTCAGGAGTCGGAACTGGAACAAGCCTTGATCGATCAGCTCCAGGGATTTCTCCTCGAGCTGGGCAAGGGCTTCGCCTTTGTCGGCCGTCAGCAACGCATCAGCGCCGGCGACGATGATTTTTACATCGACCTGGTGTTTTACAACTATCTGCTCAAATGTTTCGTCATCATTGACCTCAAGCGCGGCAAACTCAGTGCTCGGGACGTCGGGCAGATGGACATGTACATCCGCATGTACGACGACCTCAAACGCAGCGAGGGCGACGGGCCGACAGTCGGGATCATTCTCTGTGCGCAACAGAACGAGTCGGTTGCGCACTACTCGATGCTCAAGGGCAACGAACAACTGTTCGCCAGCAGCTACAAGCTGGTGCTGCCGAGCGAAGATGAATTGCGAGCGGAACTGAATCGTGAACACCTTCAGCTTGAAGAGCGCCTGCGCAATCAGTCGAGTGAATAAACACTGACGGATTGTTCACCAGGCCTGCCGAGACTATCGTTGGCAGCTACTTCGCGAAGGTCGAGAGCCATGGGTTTTCAAGAGACGCACGCACTGGAAAATGCACGGGACAGGGTCGCCCTCACAAGCGACGTTCAGGACGAACCCTTCCGGGAGCCCGCCGCCGATGGTTATCCCCTTGGCGGGTTCACCTGGCGTCACGCTTCACCTGACGCACAGCGCCCGGTGGTCATCATTAACGCCGCCACCTCGGTGCGTTGCCGCCACTATTCGCGTTTTGCCGCTTACCTGTTCGCCCACAATTTCGATGTGATCATCTTCGACTACCGGGGCATTGGTGAGTCGCGGCCGAAGTCGATGAAGCACCTGCAGGCTTCATGGACAGATTGGGGAGCACTGGATTTCGAAGCGATGCTCAATCGCGCTCAGCGGGAGTTTCCCGGCCAGCCGATCGATGTGGTCGGGCACAGCTTCGGCGGTTGTGCGGCGGGGCTTGGCGCTTCCGGGCCAGCGATCCGACGATTGGTAACCGTCGGCGCTCAGTTCGCCTACTGGCGTGATTACGCCCCGGAACATCGCTGGCGCATGTTCGGCAAGTGGCATCTGCTGATGCCGTTGCTGACGCTGTTCTGTGGTTACTTCCCCGGCAAGCGTCTCGGCTGGCTGGAGGACACCCCCGCTGGTGTTGTGCGCGACTGGAGCACGCCAAACGCGCGGTATGAACGGCGTCCGAGCGGTCGGGTGATGCTGGCAAAAACGGGTCGCCTACCCTTCAGCAACGTTCACGCAGACATTCTGGCGATCAGTATCAGCGACGATCCTTACGGAACAATTCCGGCAACCGAACGCCTGCTCGATTACTTCCACAACGCGCAAAAGACCCACCTGCGAATCGAGCCGCAGGACATCGCCGAACAGGAAGTCGGACATTTCGCCTTTTTTCGCAGCGCATACCAAGCCACACTATGGCCCATCGCGCTGACCTGGCTGCACACCGGCGCACTGGCCCCCGACACACCGGGGCGGCAAGTGCCGCGCAGTTGAGTCCCCTCCAACGCATCACGGAACACACACCATGGCTTCCGCCAACAAGCAGCAAAAACGCGCCGCCCGGGCCAAGACCAAGGCCAAGCAGAACCGCACCAAACGCGCCGAGGCACCGGTCGAGCTGGACCCGAACGACGACCGCATCGATTTCGAGTCGGTGGACCTGACCGAACTGTTCAAGAAAATGATCGACGCCGGGAAGATCAGCCAGCAGGCCATGTGCACCGCGTTCCTCGAGGACCCGTTGCTGGAGCTGGTGTACGAGCAGGAAGGCGAAGAGGGCGCGATGGATTTCATCCTCGCCGCCCTGATCGAGTACCGCCAGTGGTCCACCGAGACCGACGAAGCCGGTGCCCTGGCGTGGATCGAGTCGCCTGACTTCCAGAAAGACTATGTGGCCGCGTCCGACGCGATCGCCGCACAAACCCAACAGAAAGACTGAGTTCCCATGGCATCCCTGAACAAGCAACAGAAACGCGCCAAACGCGCCAAGGCCAAAGCCAAGCAGATCCGCATGGTCGGCCGCAAACCTCTGGCCCTGGACGATGACCACGGTCATCTGGCCGAGCCGATCCCGGAATACACCCTGGCGATGTTCAGCAAAATGCGCGACGCCGAAGCCGTCAGCCGGGACGACATGCTGCTGACACTGCTGCGGGAACTGGCGTTCATCATCGTCGACCATCCTGAACTGCTGGACATGGAAAACGCCGACGACGAAGGCATGGCTGCCACTCACCTGGCCGCCGACATGCTGATCGACTATCGCATGTGGGCCGATGGCATGGATCGCGAGACGGCCCAGGCCTGGTTGAGCGAGCCGCAGTTCATCACCGATTTCGGAAAGGCACTGAACACCTATGGCCAGTCGCTCGAAACGCAGGAAGAAAAGAGCGAATAAACCTCGCCCGCAAACAAAAACGGCCGCTTGTCATCACTGACAGCGGCCGTTTTGCATTACGCGATACGGATCAGTTCAATACCACCGCACCACGGTTTTCTGCCTTGCGACGACGCGCCACGAGCATGCCGGTGGCGACAACCACCAGGCTCAGCAGGCCGGTCGCGAGGATTTCCACGCGGTGGGCTTCCTGGAACAGCATGATGGTCAGGGCGGCCACGATGAACACGATCACCGCGTAGGTCAGGCCCGGGAACAACCACATGCTGAAAACGATTTTCTCGCCGCGAGCCATGCGTTGTTTACGCATGCGCAGTTGCGAAATCGCGATCACCAGGTAAACCAGCAGCGCGATGGCGCCGGAGCTGGCCAGCAGGAACTCGAACACCGCAGCCGGAGCCACGTAGTTGGCGAAGGTGCACAGGAACGCCGCGCCAGTGGACAGCATCACCGCCCAGTAAGGGGTGCCGCTCTTGTTGGTGCGGGTTGCCATGGCTGGAGCATCGCCACGCTTGCCGAGGGAGAACAGCATGCGCGAAGAGGTGTACAGCGCCGAGTTCAGGCAGCTGGTCACAGCTACAAGAACGACGATGTCGACGATCATCTTGGCGTTCGGGATACCCATGCGCTCCAGAACAGTCTGGTAGGAACCGAGGCTGGCCAGTGCTGGATCGTTCCATGGCACCAGGGCCACGACGATGAAGATCGATACGAGGTAGAACAGACCGATCCGCCAGATCACCGAGTTGGTGGCTTTGGAAATCTGCTTGCCCGGGTTCTTCGATTCCGCGGCCGCGATGGTCACGATTTCGGTACCCATGAAGGAGAACATGGTGGTCAGGATCGCGCCCAATACAGCGCCCAGGCCATTTGGCAGGAAGCCTTGGGTGTCGAAGATGTGCGAAACGCCGCTCACCTGGCTGTTCGGCAGGAAACCGAAAATCGCCGCCACACCCAGAATGATGAAACCGATGATCGCCACGACTTTGAGCAGGGCGAACCAGAATTCGAACTCACCGTAGTTTTTCACACTGAACAGGTTGGTCACGGTCAGCAGCATGGTGATGATCAGCGCGAAGGCCCAGATTTCCACACTCGGGAACCAGGCGTGCAGGATGGTTGCGGCGGCGTTGGCTTCCAGAGGAATCACCAATACCCAGAACCACCAGTAGAGCCAGCCGATGGTGAAACCGGCCCAATGGCCGATGGCGCGGTCGGCATAAGTCGAGAAGGAGCCGGTATCCGGCGAGGCAACGGCCATTTCGCCGAGCATGCGCATGACCAGCACAACCAGCATGCCGGCGGCGGCATAGGCCAGCAGCACGGCAGGGCCAGCGGCGGCGATCGCGTGGCCGGAGCCGACGAACAGACCTGCACCGATCACACCGGCGATCGACAGCATGGTCACATGACGCGGTTTGAGCCCCTGTTCGAGGCCATTGGAGCTTGGGGTACTGCTCATTGAAACTACCTTTGCGAGGAAAGCGATTGCGTCCGGCCCGTCTGGCGTTCCTTCTCGTAAAAAGAATCCAACGGGGCGTTCCAGATTCTGCACGCAATAATTGCGCCAAAATGTTTCAAAGTCTTCTGGCCCGCGGTTTTTAGCGCGACCGGACAGTCATCGCAAGTCCTTGAGAATACTGGCCTTTCGCCAAAGCGTTACCCTGCGACTCACTTTTCAAACGAACGAGCGCACCAGAAACACACTGAAAAAGTGCGGGATGCACAATAAAAGGGCGAATGAGGAACGTTCGGCCGGATAGCGCTTCCAACACCCCGCCAAAGGTGGCAACATCGCGCCTTTTTTTACGCGACACCCACGGGAATCAACGTTCAAACGCCCGTTCGGTTGTTGACGGGGCGACAGTCTGCTGCGCTGATGCGACAACCTGCCACACGCCATCCGTTTACCGCTCGTAGCGCTGTTGGCTGCCATTGAAACGCTATGCTAGCTTGGCCGCCTCGCCAGGAAGGCCACCAACAGCTGGAGCGCAACATATATGAGGAACGCACATGGCTGAGGCCACGCCCGCGCTTGAAATCCGCAACCTGCACAAACGCTACGGACAGCTTGAGGTGCTCAAAGGCATCTCGCTGACCGCCCGCGACGGCGATGTGATCTCGATCCTCGGTTCCTCCGGTTCCGGCAAGTCCACGTTCCTGCGTTGCATCAACCTGTTGGAAAACCCGCACCAGGGCCAGATCCTGGTTGCCGGCGAAGAACTCAAGCTCAAGGCCGCCAAGAATGGCGAACTGGTTGCCGCCGAAGGCAAGCAGATCAATCGCCTGCGCTCCGAGATTGGTTTTGTGTTTCAAAACTTTAATCTGTGGCCGCACATGAGCGTGCTCGACAACATCATCGAAGCCCCGCGCCGCGTGCTCGGCCAGAGCAAGGCAGAAGCCATCGAAGTCGCCGAAGCCCTGCTGGCCAAGGTCGGCATCGCCGACAAGCGCCACGCCTACCCGGCGCAACTCTCCGGCGGCCAGCAACAGCGCGCGGCGATTGCCCGCACGCTGGCGATGCAACCCAAGGTGATCCTGTTCGACGAGCCCACCTCCGCCCTTGACCCGGAAATGGTCCAGGAAGTACTTAATGTCATCCGCGCATTGGCCGAAGAAGGCCGCACCATGCTGCTCGTGACCCACGAAATGGGGTTCGCCCGTCAGGTGTCCAGTGAAGTGGTGTTCCTCCACCAGGGCCTGGTCGAAGAGCAAGGATCGCCACAGCAGGTGTTCGAAAACCCGCTTTCGGCGCGCTGCAAACAATTCATGTCCAGCAACCGCTAACGGAGCTACCCGCATGCAGAACTACAAAAAGGTCTTCCTGGCCGCCGCCGTCTCCCTGGCGTTCAGCGCCGGCGCCATGGCCGAGACCCTGAAGATGGGCATCGAAGCCGCTTACCCGCCGTTCAACAATAAAGACGCCAGCGGCCAGGTTGTTGGCTTCGACAAAGACGTCGGCGACGCCCTGTGCGCCAAGATGAAAGTCGAGTGCAGCGTCGTGACTTCCGACTGGGACGGCATCATCCCGGCTCTGAACGCCAAGAAGTTCGACTTCCTGATTTCCTCGCTGTCGATCACCGACGAGCGCAAGGGCGCGGTGGACTTCACCGACCCGTACTACTCGAACAAGCTGCAGTTCATCGCGCCGAAAAACGTCGAATTCAAAACCGACAAGGACGCGCTCAAAGGCAAGATCATCGGTACGCAACGCGCGACCCTGGCCGGCACCTGGCTTGAAGACACCTACGGTAGCGATATCCAGGTCAAACTCTATGACACCCAGGAAAACGCCTACCTCGACCTGACTTCCGGTCGTGTCGACGCCATCCTCGCCGACAAGTACGCCAACTATGACTGGCTGAAAACCGACGCCGGCAAGAACTACGAGTTCAAGGGCGACCCGGTCGTGGAAAGCGACAAGATCGGCATCGCTGTGCGCAAAGGTGACCCGCTGCGTGAGAAGCTGAACGCCGCATTGAAGGAAATCGTCGCCGACGGTACCTACAAGAAGATCAACGACAAGTACTTCCCGTTCAGCATCTACTGATCCTGACGTGCGGGACCTGCGCCGTCATCCGACGGTGCAGGCTCCCGGCCTTGCCTGCCGCGATTTGAAAAGAAATCCATGATTATCGACCTCTACGGATTCGGCCCGGCGCTCGCCGCCGGCGCGCTGATGACCGTCAAACTGGCACTGACGGCCCTGTGCCTCGGGCTGGTGCTCGGTCTGCTCGGCGCCCTGGCCAAGACTTCCCCGTACAAGCCGCTGCAATGGCTTGGCGGCACTTATTCGACCCTGGTGCGCGGCGTCCCGGAATTGCTCTGGGTGCTGTTGATCTACTTCGGTACGGTCAACGCCATGCGCGCGCTCGGAGAGTTCTTCGGCAATCCCGAACTGGAACTCAGCGCCTTCGCCGCCGGCGTCATCGCGCTGGGTCTGTGCTTCGGCGCCTACGCCACGGAAGTGTTCCGAGGCGCGATCCTCGCCATTCCCAAGGGCCACCGTGAGGCCGGCGTGGCCCTGGGCCTGTCGAAATGGCGGATCTTCACCAAGCTGATCATGCCGCAGATGTGGCGCATCGCCCTGCCCGGTCTGGGCAACCTGTTCATGATCCTGATGAAGGACACCGCGCTGGTGTCGGTCATCGGCCTGGAAGAAATCATGCGTCACGCGCAGATCGGCGTGACGGTGTCCAAACAGCCGTTCACCTTTTACATGGTCGCCGCCCTCATGTACCTGTGCCTGACGGTGCTGGCGATGACCGGCATGCACTTCCTGGAAAAACGCGCCGCCCGCGGCTTCGCGAGGAGCGCTCAATGAACTGGGAAGTCATCATCAAGTGGCTGCCGAAACTGGCGCAGGGCGCGACCCTGACTCTGGAACTGGTGGCCATCGCCGTCATCGCCGGTCTGCTGCTGGCAATTCCGCTGGGCATCGCCCGCTCTTCGAAGCTGTGGTATGTGCGTTCGTTGCCCTACGCCTACATCTTCTTTTTCCGTGGCACACCGCTGCTGGTTCAACTGTTCCTGGTCTATTACGGCCTGGCGCAGTTCGACGCGGTGCGCAGCAGCGCGCTGTGGCCATACCTGCGCGATCCGTTCTGGTGCGCGACCGCGACCATGACCCTGCACACTGCGGCGTACATCGCCGAGATCCTGCGCGGCGCGATCCAGGCGATTCCGCCGGGTGAAATCGAAGCAGCGCGGGCACTGGGCATGTCCCGACCGAAAGCGCTGTTCTACATCATCCTGCCGCGCGCTGCGCGCATCGGTCTGCCGGCCTACAGCAACGAAGTGATCCTGATGCTCAAGGCCAGCGCCCTGGCCAGCACCGTGACGCTGCTGGAATTGACCGGCATGGCCCGTACGATCATTGCCCGCACTTACCTGCCGGTGGAGATCTTCTTCGCTGCCGGCTTGTTCTACCTGGTGATGGCCTACGTGCTGGTTCGCGGTTTCAAACTGCTGGAACGCTGGCTGCGCGTCGATGCGTGCCAGGGACGCTGATTCTTCTGACGTGCTGACGGGCGAGGCCCTACTCGCCCGTTTCACGGCACTGGATACATTTCTCACAGCACATCAGGCGCTCTGGAAGCCTCGCCCGTTTACTCACCTGCAACTTCCCTGGGAAGCGTCCAACCCGGAGCTGGCCTCTTGGCTACGTGGACGCTCGCTGGAAGATGCGGAAAACGCTCACAACAACCCTGCCGAGCTTTTGGATGCACCGGAGCCCTTTGCTTCATTGGCGGCGTTGTCGCTTGAACTGGGTGCGGTGGGTGAATTGCCCACACGGTCACTGGAAGCTGCCGGCCATCGCCTGAATGTCGACGTACCGGGGCGCAAATGGCAGCAGATCGAGGCCTTCGCCAGCCGCTTGTCGTTTGCCTCACAACCGAAGCACTGGCTGGACTGGTGTTCGGGTAAAGGCCATTTGGGTCGGCGCCTGCTCGGCGCTGGCCAGCAACTCACTTGTCTGGAATATGACCCGGCGCTGGTCGCCAGCGGCCAGGCGCTGAGTGAGCGTCATCACCTGCATGCGCTGCATGTCGAGCAGGATGTGCTCGCGGCGGACACGGCTTTATTGCTGAACAGCGAACACACACCTGTCGCCCTGCACGCTTGCGGTGACTTGCATGTGCGACTGATGCAACTGGCTTCGGCGACTGGATGTCGACAATTGGCGATCGCACCGTGTTGCTATAACCGGATCAGTCGCACGGAATATCAGGCGTTGTCCTGCGCCGGCTCGCGCTCTGCCCTACAGCTCTCACTGGAAGATCTGTCGCTGCCGATGAGCGAAACCGTCACCGCCGGTGCCCGCGTCCGACGTCAACGCGATACTTCCATGGCCCGCCGACTGGCTTTCGATCTGCTGCAACGGCAAGTGCGCGGCGTCGAGGAATACCTGCCGACACCTTCCCTGCCAAGCGCATGGCTGGAAAAACCGTTCGCCGATTTCTGCCGCGACTTGGCATCGCTGAAAGAGTTATCCACAGTCGGCGAGCAGAATTGGCCGGCACTGGAAGCCGCCGGTTGGCAGCGGTTGGCCGAAGTTCGCAACCTGGAATTGCTGCGAGGACTGTTCCGACGCCCGCTGGAGCTTTGGCTGAACCTTGATCGGGCACTTTTCCTCACCGAGCAGGGATACGTCGTACGCCTCGGCACCTTCTGCGAAGCGCCGCTCACACCGCGCAATTTCCTGCTGCTGGCCGAACGCGTTTAAATCTTTACAGCCTGTGGATAACTCTGTTGATGGAATTCTCGTGGATCCAATATCCACGGCTGTTTCAAGCCATTAACAGCCTTGGTCATTTTTTGTTCACACAAATAAAAAACCGGTAAAACAGGGATTTGCACATCAAATGAGAACCCGTCCACAAAATCCCCTCTAAGCCCGCCCTCTTCAAAGCCCGTTGTGCATAAGCCCCCAAGCAAAAGGACATAACCGCCGAATCGCGGACGGGGGGAGCGGACAATTGCACCGGCCAACCACCCTTGCTATACAGGCTCACACCGTGCCGGCAGCGCACGCACGAACAAGAAGAACCTGACCGACAGGGAGCGACCGTGACGTTCATCTCTTACGCACAGAATTTCGAAGACATCCGCCTGTGGCGCGCCCTTAAATTCTTCGAGAACGGCTTCTATATAGATGTCGGCGCAAACGACCCGATCCACGATTCGGTAACCAAGGCGTTCTATGATCGCGGCTGGAGCGGCATCAACGTCGAGCCGATGCAGAACTTCCACGACGCCCTGCGCCAGCAGCGCCCCCGCGACACCACGCTGCAATGCATCGCCAGCGATGAACCCGGCGAAGTGACCTTCTACGGCATTCCCGGCACCGGCCTGTCCACCGCCGACCCCGTCACCGCCCAGGAGCGTCGCGACCTTGGCCTCGATGTGCGCAGCCTCACCGTCAAGGCCCGCACCCTGACCTCGATCTGCGAAGAACACGCCGCCGGCCGCGAAATCCACTTCCTGAAAATCGACGTCGAAGGCCATGAAGAAACCGTGCTGCGCGGCATGGACTTCAGCCGCTTCCGCCCGTGGATCATCCTCATCGAAACCCCGTTCGAACGCGACCACACCTGGGAACACCTGATCACCGACGCGAGCTACACCAACGTCTGCTTCGACGGCCTCAACAGCTACTTCCTGGCCGACGAACACCTGAACCTCAAACCGGCCTTCGACATGCCGCCCTGCCAGCTCGACAACTTCCAGCTGTGCCTCGGCCACCCCTTCGCCCACCCCGTCAGCCCCGGCGAAGCCGAAGCCCTGGCGCAAATCAGCGCCGCCACGCAACGCGCCGAACACGCCGAAGCCCAACTGCGCGCCCTCCAGAACAACCGCGCCTGGCGAGCGATCCAGAAACTGCGCAACGTCCTGCGCCGAGCCTGATCCAAGCCCGCGCAAAAATAGTCAGAATTCAGGGGTTTACAGAACCAACCCAGTCGCTATAATCGTCGCCCACACGCCGGTATAGCTCAGATGGTAGAGCAACTGACTTGTAATCAGTAGGTCCCGGGTTCGATTCCTGGTGCCGGCACCATACAAAACGAAGCCCCTGCAGAAATGCAGGGGCTTTGTTGTTTCTGGAGTGTCCACAAAACGTCCACATCTCCGATCATCAGCAACCGTATTGCCAGTTTTAATCGGAACAATCGGTAGACGATTTCACCTCAGGCTGGCTGCAAATCCCGCAATGCTTCCGGATGCTGGCTCGCAACACGTAACAATGTCTGTGCCGCAGCTGTCGGCTGCCTGCGACCCTACTTCCAATCCTGTAACATCCTGCACTTCAGCGGCCGCCGAGAGTGGCACCTCTGTCACACGAGCAGTTTTTCCCGCCTTCATTTGGTGGACAGAGTCCAGCAAGTCCTGCTGGAATTGCTCCAGTTCATTGATCATCGCTGATTTCCTCCTTCAGTTGCTTCGTGATCAAAGGCTATAGGTTTCTTCCAAGAACATCAGCCCCGCCACCACCTGGCCACGATTGCGCTCAACCCTCCCCCCACGCTACCGTCAAACCCGTCGCTGCCAATTCAGCGACCGGGCCTGATAACCCGCGTAAGATCCAGGCGCACCAGCGCCCCAACCCACGATTGCCGGCGCTTTTTTATGCCTGCAATTCCGTGTAATGGCGGCTGTGCGTGGGAGGTCTTCGGGCCTGCCGGGTTCCTGTATCTCCGGTTTCTCAGCCTGCGCATAGCTGCCACCCTTTCGCCTGAGAACGAATTGGCAGCGCTCATTTGATACAGGGAGTTTCACAAATGATTAGCATCGATCCGTCCAAAATCTGCCCTTTCCACCTTCCAGCAAGCGGTAGGTGAAGCCATGACCAATCCCCAAGATCTGAAAACCCTCGGTCTCACCCAGTTCTCTTTTCAATCCAACCACGCCCTCTTCCGCACCAACCCCGGCGTCCCGGTTGTCACCGCCCTTTCCCACGCATCACATCTGCTCCACATTTCCAAACTGCTCACGTCAGATACTTCTGCCGCCAACGACCCGGAACTCCACGCCTGCGCTTCGCAATACTTGCAGGAGTTGAGCAAGGCGCTGGTCGATGACGCAGTCAAAGTCCTGATTCCGGATCCGTAAACCGTCGCCCACAAAAAAGCCCTCGCATTTCTGCAAGGGCTTTGTGTTCCCACATCAATCAGTGCCCGGCGCTCTGCCCGCCATCCACATGCAGAATCTCGCCTGTCACAAAGTTCGCGTTATCGAGATACACCACCGCCTGCGAGATATCGTCGATTTCGCCCATGTGCCCGACCGGATGCAGCGCACCCAGTGCCGCGTGGGTTTCTTCGCCGTGCATCGGCGTCTTGATGATGCCCGGCGATACCGCATTCACCCGGATCCCGCGTTTGGCGTATTCGATGGCCAGGGATTTGGTGGCGGCGTTTAGGCCGCCCTTGGTCAGGGAAGCGAGGACCGAGGGCACGCCGTCGACCGCGTGGTCGGTCAGGCTGGTGGTGATGTTGACCACGTGGCCCTTGCCCTGTTTTTCCATTTCGGCGATGGCCAGTTGGGTGATGTAGAAGAAGCCGTTGAGGTTGACCGACAGCACCGCCGCGTAGTCTTCCGCGGTGTAGGCGGTGAACGGTTTGGCGACAAAGATGCCGGCGTTGTTGACCAGGGTGTCGATACGACCGAAGCGAGTCACGCCTTCGCTGATCACGCGTTGAGCAGTAGCCGGGTCGCCGATGTCACCGGCGATGGTCAGGATCTGTGGGTCATTCGACGGTTTGATCGAGCGCGAAGTGGCGACGATGTTGTAGCCCAGATCACGGAAGGCCTTGACCATGCCTTCTCCCAGACCTTGAGAAGCACCGGTGATAACGATGGTTTTTTTCGAATTGCTCATGATGAAATCCTCAACAGATTGATTGTGATCGACAAGACAGCGGGCGCGGTCAGGATTGATTCCGCTCCGCCAGTTGCCGGCGGTATTCGGTGGTGGTGATGCCGGCGTAGCCCCAGTTATCGGTGTCGACTTCTTCGATCACGATGTGGCTCAGGTCCGGGCGTTTGTTGAGGACGCGTTCCAGGGTTTCAGTGATTTCGGCGATCACCTGAGCTTTCTGCTCACGGGTAACACCGTCGCGGGTGATGCGTACGCTGACAAATGGCATGACGACGACTCCAGTGACCTGCCCTCGGGATGATGGTCAGGTGTTGGAGCTCAATTTAGGCGTGAGCCGGGAGGGGAAAAAGTAGGGGTGGGGTACTTCATTTGTGAGGTGGTGTAATGAATTGACAAGCCGAAGTTCTGTGACAGAGAATCCCCCCAAGAGCGCGAAACCGGCTGCCATCAGGTGGCGATAGCCGGCGTTAGGAACCCCGTTGATGACCTGAAAATCAGCGTTCGGGTGAGACCTCTTCTCCCCTGCTTGAGAGCGCACAATATCGAGCAACTTCAACAAAAAAGCCGACAGTGATGTCGGCTTTTTTGTGCGCGCTATTTGAACAGTTCAGAGTGAGTACCCAAGTCGACGAAGGTGATCAAATCTGGGCGTGTGTTTTCGTAAATCATCAAAAAGTCACCGCCGATGTGACACTCGCGAAATCCAGACCAATCACCGTTCAGAGCATGATCCACATACTCCGCAGGCAACTGTTCGCCCAAAAACAACATGACCATCACCTTACGAACTTCATTCATATCTCGACGCCCGGCACGCTCGTAACGATCCCAAGACTTCTTGAACTCGGACGTTTGTGAAGCCTGCTTAGGCCGTTCAGCGCGTTTTTGTCTTTTCTCCGGTTTCGCCATCGGCGGCCCTCAGCATCTCGTCTATCGAGTCGAAACGCTGGCGAATATCTCGTGCTTCCATCATCGCGCGGGCGGTCTTCTCTGAAGGGACGCGCACCTCAAAGGGCAAGCCTTGGGTCGCAACGACCTGACGGAGAAACAGACGCATGGCATCACTAATACTGAGCCCGCAAGCGTTCAAAACCTCAGTGGCACGCGCCTTCAAATCCTCATCAATGCGGCAACGCACATCGGTGGTTTTCAGTAGTGCACCCATTTCAATTACCTCATTGTGATTTTGTAGCTACATCGGCGCCACCTCTGCATTGTGGTCAGTGGATTCGTTTTGGGTCAATGTGAAGTTGATATACGGGGCCTCACCGTCGTAACTCACTGCCATTTCATCCGCTTTGACAAAGGTCCGCTATCAGCCCAATCGCCAATTTCCCTGAGATGAATCTGCTCACCGTGCAGGCATAACGTGTGAACCCTGTCAGTCGTTTCTCTTGATGAACCCGGCCAAACGCACCCAAACCGTGCACTTTTTTTGACCCCAATCACCCCCACGTCACCAAAAACCCCGATCCTGTGTCAGCCTCCAGCCATCGGCAGGGACATCAATTCGCTACTAATTGCGCGACAACTATGCTCAGGTACAGGAATATAGCCGGCAAATGGAGCCGTTCAGGCCGTCACGTACACAACAATACCCAGCCCACTTCAGAGGGCATTACCCATGGATAGCAGAACCTTACGCAACCTCATGCGCATCGTGCAGACCGGCTCCTTGTCGGCCGCAGCCGAGCATTCGTGCCTGACCGTGCAGGCCCTGGCCGCGCAGTTGAACAAGGTCGAAGAACAGTTCGGTTTCCGCTTGTTTCGCCGTTCCAACAAGGGCCTGACGCTGACGCCGCAAGGCACGGAGCTGACGCCCTATATGGACAGAGTGCTGATAGCCACGCGGCAGATGGAAGAGAAAGTCGAGGCATTGAAGGTGCCAGGACAGCGCACGTTGAAAGTGGCGTTGAACACCACGCTGGACCCGGATTTCAACCGGCGCTTGATCGGGCGCCTGATCGATGTGTTCCCCGACTACCAGATGGAATTCAGCTACGCCGAGTCGATGGAAAATCTCAGCAAGCTGAAGAACGAAGACTTCGACCTCGCGGTGCTGATCGGTCCGCAGCGTCCGGGATTGCCGAGCATTGTCCTGCCGGATGTGCAGGTGCAGGTGGTCGGCGCGCACTGCGGT
This sequence comes from Pseudomonas sp. 91RF, assembly GCF_003576265.1. Classification (NCBI taxonomy): domain Bacteria; kingdom Pseudomonadati; phylum Pseudomonadota; class Gammaproteobacteria; order Pseudomonadales; family Pseudomonadaceae; genus Pseudomonas; species Pseudomonas sp. 91RF. The sequence continues at coordinate 221,130 of NZ_QWFC01000032.1, read as the reverse complement.
CAGGAGAACGATCCGCTGACGTTGCTCGGCAACAAGTTTCAGGTGCGTCCTGCAGAAGATTGCCCGTATTCCCACAGCTTCTTGCGTTTTCTCGACGCCGGGCTGGGCAATCACGAGAACAGCCAGCGGACGATTTATTCCTGCAGCGAAACGCTGACCCTGTCGCTCATCACGCAGATGGACGCCGTCGGCATGGTCTCCCGCGAGGCCGCGCAGAAGAACGGCCTGACGATTTTCCCCGGGTTCGAGGATTTCCTCGAAGTGCGCCTGGCGGTGAACAATCCGGATCTGTCCGGCCAGGCGTTGAACGACGTGGTCGATCTGCCGCTACATGAACGAGCCGAGCGCAATGTACGCAGCCGTCCCAACCGCCACACTGAGAAAGAGGTTTTTGCTGAAATACGCACATAACAGCGTCGGAATCGCTGCATAGAATTCCGGGCGATCGAGCTGTATGTGCTGATCCTTGATCAACAAGGGTGTCAGGCTGATCGCAGCGACGATCGCCACCGGCAGGTATTCCAGCGCCCGGGCGACGAAGGGCGGCCAGTGCTCGGTGTTGACCTGCAACGGCAAGGCCCGTGGCAGAAAGGTCACGGCCATCATCAGCGCGACCACCAGAATCAGGAACGTTTGGTCAGGCATACACCCACTCCGCAACCCACGAACGTGGCGATGAAAACGTTGAACGGCGAGCTGCCGACCAGGCTCAGAGCGCCCATGCAGACCACAGCGGCCAGGGCGGCGATGAGTTTGTTGCGGGTGTTGCACAGCGAAACCAGCACGTAGAGCATCATCGCAGTCAGCGCGTAGTCGAGCTGGTATTTGATCAGGTGCGAGGCGTACTGCGCGCACAGGGCGCCGAGCAATCCGCCGATCACCCAGGAGGTGTGGCAGAACAGGTTGAAGCCGATCAGATAACGGATGTTCACCGGGGCACCGGTGCCGAGCTTGACGCTGTGGAAGGCGAACGATTCGTCGGTCAGACCGCCGGCGTAGCACCAGCGCTCCATGCGGCTCAGGCCCAGCGCCCGCAGGGCCTTCGCCATGTAGACCGACATCAGCATGTGCCGCGCGTTGATCAGAAACGTGGTCAGCACGATGGTGGTCAGCGACGCCCCGCTGCTGATCAGCGCCAGCGCCGCGAACTGCGAAGCCCCGGCATACACGAACAGACACATTGCCACCGGCAGCCACAGCGGCAGCCCGGCGTTGACCGCCATCAGCCCGAACACGAAAGACACGGTGAAATAACCGGCCACCACCGGGCTGGCTTCGGCAAACGTGCGCGACGGCTGACGGTCGACCATCAGCGGCGCACTGCCGGATGTTTCATTCATAGATCCCTCTCAAATGTCCGTTCGCCGTGAGGTTCGCAGAAACCCTGGGCAGTCCAGAAACGCTTGCCCGCGAGGTTAGCATCATCGACGAACAGGAACATCCGCAGCACACCGACCCGTTTCATGTCGGCCGACGCCGCTTCCACCAGTCGCTGGCCGACGCCCTGGCTGCGATAGCGCAGGCTGACCGCCAGATGGTTGATGGTGCCGCGACTGCCGAGCATGCCGCCCAGCACCGCACCGACGATCTCGCCTTCGACGTCGAAGGCTAGATACGCCGTGGTGGTTTTCTGGATCAGCACGCCGCGCAGACACTTGGCGTCCTGCCATTCACAGAACGACACTTCGTCGAACTGGCGGAAGAAGCGCTCCATGCGCTGCGCGTCCTTGGCCGTCGCGCGCCGCAGCACCACCGGCGTCGAGCATTCGACGCCGTCGATTTGGGTGATCTGATTAGCGAACAATGTCGAAAGCGGTCCCGGGCCGCGAGAAGGAAATCGCCAGAATCTGCCGATACGCCATGGCATGGGAGTGGGTATTGCGCGCCGGTGTCACGTAGTGGCGCATGTCGCGGTCGAGGAAGTAAGTGGTGTCGAGGATTTCCTGGTAGGTGGTCGACGCCAGTTGCTGCTCGTGAATGTCGTACAGGCGGCTTTCGGCACCCTCGACATTGTTGCGACCCCAGAAGTGCACACCGCTGAACGGATAACCGTCGCAGTGAATGCCTTCCGGCGTGATTTCCAGTTGTTTGCCCGGTTTGATCTCGATGCGGATCTGATGGATCTGGCATTGCCAGATTTCATCGTGCAGCTCTTCCGGCAGCACGCTTTTGTACACTTCGAAATCGGTGTCGATCAGGCTGCGCATCACGGGCGATTCGATGACTTCGTCCGAGAAGTCCTGAAAGTGCCGCACAACGCCGCCCACGTAGGCGTTGTTCTCCTTGGACTGCACGTACGCGCGATGTTCCAGCTGCTTCAGCTCTCGCGTCTTGGGGTTGTATTCAAAGTCGCTGTAACGACGGTAACGCATGCCGGCTTCGGCCTGACCGTAGTAACTGTCAGGCTCCATGTTTTCCCAACTTTTGGTCAGTCTGACGAAGTCGGCGAAATGACCGTAGAGATTGAAGTCAGCACCCTGCACATTGGCGTACTTGTCGCGCCGTAGCGATTCGCCCACTTCTCTGGTTAAAACGATCATTACCAAATTCTCCGCTGCATTGAGCGGCCTAATCTATTAGGTGGAGAATTTGCGTCCATGAGAAAGAATTTCAGGCATTTAAAGCCCTGTTTGAAACGCGATTTGAAACGGCCTGAAAGTGCATTTCAAATGACAAAAACACGGGTTTTCATGTTTTTTTCAGAAAAACCGTCAAAAAAAAACCCCGAACCAGTCGGGGTTTTTTATCGCTTTTCGCGGGTTCAACCGATCATCAGAAGATGTTGATCGGGTAATCCACGAACACACGCAGCTCGTTGCCGCTGACGTTGTATTCGCTGGATTTCTGCGAAACACGCAGGATCGAGCTACGTACTTTCACGCTCAGGTCTTTGGCCGGGCCACTTTGCACGACGTACTTGAACTGGTTGAAGATTTCGCGCTCGGTGCCGCCTTCGCTGGTGGACGTGGTGATGTTGTCACCACGCACGTACGCGAAGTTGTAGCTCAGACCCGGTACGCCGAATGCGCCGAAGTCCAGGCCGTAACCCAGTTGCCAGCTGCGCTCGTCTTCAGCGTTGAAGTCCGACCAGTAGGAGTTGGCCAGGTAGATGGTGTTGCCACCGTCACCCACGCGACCCTGACCTTTCTGGTAGCCGCCGTAGGCGTAACCCAGGTTGCTGTCGCCGGTGGAACGCTGGTGCGCCACGGTGAACGAGTGCGGGCCGGTGGCGAAGGTTGCTGCCAGGCTCCAGATCTTGTTGTCGTCGCCGGTCACACCGTTCTCGCGGACATAGGAGTTGTCCAGCTTGGTGCGGTAACCGTTGAAGTCCAGGGTCAGGGACTGATCCTTGTCGATCGGGAACACGTAGTTGGCGTTCACGTATTGCTTCTTCAGCACGTCTTCGACGTCGGAAGCGTACAGCGCAGCCTTGAACTGTTCGGTGAACTGGTAGCTACCGCCCAACACGTTGATCGACTTCAGACCACCGCTGTCACGGCCTTCAGCGCTCTTGCGCGACTCGGCGGTGAAACGACCGGCATCCAGTTGCAGACCTTTGATCTCTTTGGAAGTGATCAAGGTACCGGTGTAGCTTTCCGGCAGCAGACGCGAGTTGTCGTAGTTCAGCACCGGCAGGGCCGGCATCTGGTCACCGTAAGTCAGGGTGGTGTTGGACAGGCGGAATTTCACCGCTGCGCCGCCCTTGGACAGATCGTTTGCCGGTTTGCCGCTGTCGCCCTTCTTGAAGAAGTCGATGCCGCCGGCACCGCTGCGATCTTCGCTGCGCTCCAGGTTCAGGGCGTACAGGCCGAAGGCGTCAACGCCGACACCGACAGTACCCTGGGTGAAACCGGACGAGAACGTACCGATGGCCGCCTGGCCCCACTCGGATTTGTCCTTGTTGCCGTCTTTGTAGTCACGATTGATGTAGGCATTGCGCAGCAGCACTTTCAGGCTGCTGTCTTCAACAAAACCCTTGGACTCGGCCTGGTCGTTAGCCATGGCCTGAGTGGCGCTCAACATCCCCAATGCGATCAGACTGATCCGCTTGTTCAACATTTTGTTTTCCTTATTACGGGTTGAAACGCGCTGTGTCGAACGGCTGAAACGGCGCTTGATGCACTCTTTTATTCACCCCGAAACAAAAAGGCCCGCCAAGACAATGTCATGGCGGGCCTGCTCCTGATTTTGAGTCATGGCGGTTAGCCACAGGCGTTGGGCCGAATCGTAGCCGCGCCCTGAACAATGTGTCAATTTCAAGAATCGTCTTTAAATAGGCAAAAATCGTCTAATAAAAGTAAATTTTTCGAAAGCTGCGTGCGGGGAAATGCCTGTAATCAGGGATTTGATGTCCGGTCATGCACAACCGTCGAGGCCACAGACCGGCACGGCTTGCGCGTCGGGAACCGACGGAATCGACTCGCTCAACCATTGTGCAAACGCCTGCGGTTTGCCGAGCCACGGGCCGATATCGATCAGGGTGAACTGGCCGTCCTGTTCCAGCGCAAAGGTCGGAAAGCCCTGGCCGCCGAGTTTCGCCAACAATGCGCGGCTGTTCTTGATGTGTTGATCGGTGTCGGTTGCTTGCAGGGTTTTGAGGAAAACTTCCGTCTCGTAGCCAAGCTCGACCGCGCATTCCACAAGCACGGCCTCATCGGCAATTCGCCGGCCTTCTACATAGTGTGCGGTTTGCAGACGACCCAGCAGTTCCAGGCCACGCCCATCGATGCTTTGCGCTGCCATGACTGCGGCAATCGGCGGAGCGGAATCAAATACCGCCGTGTGATCACGCAACAGGCCTTCGAAATAGGCTTCACCGAACGGTTGTCCGGTGTACTCGGCAATGCGCCGGTCGTGGGGCATCACGTAATTGCGCAGTTGCGGTGAAACGCTCTGGCGGTTGGCACCGGTCATCATGCCGCCCGCGTGGGCGATCACCGGCAGCACTTGTTGTGCGGCCTGTACCAGCGGTTTGGCGCCGTAGCACCAGCCGCACAGAGGGTCGTAAATGTAGTGAAGGATCATCTGAAAACTCCGGGAAATCGATGGCAGCCACGTTAGTCCCTCGGCGGTTGCGGAAAAACGCCGGAATGGCTTTCAGTCTGTTTCGGCAATCGGTCGAATGCAGTCGTTATCCACGCAGATACAAACCAGAAACAAATTGACACAATCAAACCACGGAACTTTTCCGGAATAATTAACGGAAGCAAATGCAAAGCATTACCATTCGCGCGCTCGAATTCTTCCAACCTTTCGGATGCGCTTTTCAATGCCTGCCCCGTTCCGTCTCACGCCCGTCACGCTTGGGCTTTCTGCCTTTTTGTCCTCCGGTTTCGCCTACTCCGCGACCGAGCTTCCCGCCACGTCGATCAGCGCCGAAGCGCAGGCTGACGACCCACGCGTAAAAGTCAGCAACACCGCGACCCGTACCTCCACCCCGGTGCGCTATGTGCCTCAGGCGATCGACTCGATCAAGACCGCCAACGTCGCGGATTACGGCATCAATGACATCGAAGACGCCCTGAGCGGGATTCCCAACGTCAGCGGTGGAGGCGACACGCGCTTCGACAGCCTGCGCATCCGTGGTTTCGATGCCAGCAACGACTTCTATCTGGACGGCATCCGCGACGACAGCCAGTACAAGCGCGACTTGCACAACATCGAACGCGTCGAAGTGCTCAAGGGCCCCGCCGCCGTGCTGTACGGCCGTGGCAGCCAGGGCGGGATCGTCAATCGCGTCAGCAAGGCACCCGAGGCCGGTCGCCGCTCGACCATCGAGGCCCAGGGCGGCAGCGATGATCTGCGCAGCCTGTACGCCGACCTCAGCGCCGACCCGAGCGAGAACATCAGCCTGCGCCTGAACATGGGCAACATGGACGAGAACAGCTTCCGCGACGGCGTCAGCGGCAACCGTAAATTGTTCGCGCCGTCGATGAGCTGGCAGCTCACGCCTGACCTCAACTGGCTGGTGCAATACGAATACAGCCGCTACAACCGCACGCCGGATCGCGGCATTCCCGGGGTTAACGGGCGTCCGGCCGACGTTGGCCGGGACACGACCTACGGCAACGATCACGACTTCATCGACGACAAGACGCAATCCCTGCGCTCGCGACTCAGCTATGAACTCAACGACAACTGGCAACTGCGCCACACCCTCGGTGTGTTCAAGCTAGACAGCGATTTCGACAACACCTACCTCACCGGTTTCGACAAGAAGACCAACAAGGTCACCCGCCAGCACTGGCAACAGGACCTGACCACCCGCAACGTCTACAACAACGTCGAACTGGAAGGCGGCTTCGACACCTTCGGCCTCGAGCATCGCCTGCTGACCGGGATCGAAACCGGCAGCCAGCGTCGCGACCCGACGCTGTACAACGCGGCCACCGGCCGGGGCACTCAGCCGGTGCCGTCGCTGGACCTGTACAACCCCAACCGCGGCCTGCGCCACACCGGACGCATGCAGGTGTCGAGCAGCAGCCACACTGAAGTCGAAAGCCGCGCGATCTACGTTCAGGATCAACTGCGTCTGAACGATCAATGGCAACTGCTGGCCGGCCTGCGCTACGACACCTTCGACATCGAGTCGACCAACAAGCTGCGCAACATTTCCGAAGACCGTGACAGCCACAGCACCAGCCCGCGTTTCGGCGTGGTCTGGACGCCGTTGCAGAATCACTCGTTCTACGCTTCGTGGACCAAGACCTTCTCGCCGGTCGGTGGCGGCCTGATCGGCATCACCCCGGGCGCGGCCGGCAACACCAACGACCTGAGTCCAGAGCTGACCAAGCAAAAAGAAATCGGGGTCAAGAGCGACTGGCTCGACGATCGCCTGAGCACCACCCTGGCGATCTACGAGCTGGAGCTCTACAACCGCCGCACCACTGATCCGAACGACCCGACTCTGACCGTACTCAGCGGCCTGCAACGTTCACGCGGGATCGAACTGACCGGCACCGGCAAGATCGTCGGCAACTGGTACGTGCGCGGCGGCGTCGGCGTGCAGGACGCGACCATCGAGAAGGACAACAACGGCCTGGAAGGCAAACGTGTCAACAACGTCGCCAAGCACAACGGCAGCCTGTTCCTGACCTGGAAACCGGAGATGGGCTGGTACGGCGAAACCGGCCTGACCCTGGTCGGCCAGCGTTACGCCGACAACGCCAACACCACCGTGTTGCCGGGCTACGGTCGCTGGGACGCCCTGGTCGGCTACCGCCACAAGGACTGGGACCTGCGTGCAGCGCTGAACAACATCACCGACCGCGAGTATTACTCGTCGGCCACCAGCGCCTTCCAGATCCAGCCGGGCGCACCGCGCAGCCTGGTCATGACCGGCACCTACAGCTTCTGATTCGCGCCCATAAAAAAAGCGCTGCCATCCCGGCAGCGCTTTTTACAATCCTTGTTTGTTCTTCTTATCCTTCCATCACATCCCAAAGTGCATCCAGTTCGGCCTCGCTGAACAGGCCAGCGGGGTAACGCTCGATCATCATCCGGCGCGGATCAGGTTCCCTGATCTGACGCGTTCCATTGGACTTCAACCAGTGCGCGACAATCTGGAGCGACTCACTATTTACAGCCATGGGATGCAACGTCCGCTCGCTGATTACGTTCACTTCGGCGTTCATTTCAGCGCTCTCTCCCCGTTCGTGAGCGGCTACGTTATCCAAGGTTTATGACAGAACTGTTGAAGTTCTCCCCCCTCCCTAGTGCGTCATGAGCGATACAAGAGCTATGCCAACGTAATGAAATTGTCGACCAGCGGACATAAAGAAACCCGCAGTCCTGACGGGCTGCGGGTTTCTCTTCAAGCGTGGGCAACAAATGACTGCCCGGTCGATTTTCCAATCAACTCAAGCTGTTACATCCGCACTCACTCTTTGTGCGGCGCGGGTTGCTGTTGGGTAAGGCAGTGAATGTTGCCGCCCCCCAGTAACAGTTCGCGGCCTGGCACCATCACCACTTCGTGTTGCGGGAACAGCTTCTGCAGGATCTCCCGGGCCGGAGCGTCCATCGGGTCGTCGAAGCTTGGCGCGATGATGCCGCCATTGACGATCAGGAAGTTCACGTAGGAACCGGCCAGACGCACGCTCGGGTTGCGCTCCTGAGTGCCGTCCACCGGATCCACGCCCGCGCATTCCTCTTCGGTGGCAAACAGCGGCCCCGGGATCGGCATCTTGTGCACCGTGAACGGGCGACCCTTGGCGTCGGTGCTGCTTTCCAGCACTTTCATCGCGGCCTGGCAACGCGGGTAGTTCGGGTCCTGCGGATCGTCGGTCCACGCCAGCAGCACTTCGCCCGGACGCACGTAGCAGCAGAAGTTATCCACATGGCCGTCGGTTTCGTCGTTGAACAGGCCATCCGGCAGCCAGATGATCTTGTCCACCGACAGGTTGTCGCGCAGCACCGCTTCGATTTCTTCGCGGCCCAGGTGCGGGTTGCGATTGCGGTTGAGCAGGCATTCCTCGGTGGTGATCAGGGTGCCTTCACCGTCGACGTGAATCGAACCGCCTTCCAGCACGAAGCCTTCGGTGCGATAGCGTGGGCTGCGCTCGATCTCGAGGATCTTGCCGCCGACCTGGGAATCGCGGTTCCACGGCGAATACAGACCGCCGTCAAAACCGCCCCAGGCGTTGAAGTCCCAGTTCACACCGCGCACTTCGCCGCTGTTGTTGATCACGAAGGTCGGACCGCTGTCGCGGACCCAGGCGTCATCGCTGGACATCTCGACCACGCGGATATTCGGTACATCGAGGCGCGCGCGAGCGTTTTCGTACTGGCCGGCGGACACTGCAACGGTCACCGGTTCGAATCGCGCGATGGCCTTGGCCACGGCAGCATGAGCGGCCTGCGCCGGCTTGCCGCCCAGACGCCAGTTGTCCGGACGCTCGGGCCAGATCATCCAGGTCTGGGTTTGCGGCGCCCATTCGGCCGGCATGTAAAAGCCATCGGCGCGTGGGGTACTTTTCAAGGTGGTCATGTCGATCAGGACTCCAGGGAACGGTCGAGGTTGTTCAACGCGCCGAACAGGTTTGGACGACGGACGATGGCGACTTTATAAACGATAAATATCGACTTTAAAAGCTAAAAACAAATACCGAGTTTTGTTTTTGCCGATTAATACCGATAGAAATCGGTATTAATCGAACTGCAACAGGCTTAGAGGCCTTCTTCCAGCACCTTCGACAGCATGTCGACAAAGAAATCCACACTCTGGCGCGAGGTGACCATCGGCGGTTTGATCTTGAGGATGTTCAGGTCATCGCCGGTCGGCTGCATGAAAATCCCCAGCTCCCGCAGGCGATCGCACAGCAACGTGGTTTCTTCGGTTGCCGGCTCCAGGGTCTGCCGATTGCGGATCAGTTCGACCCCCAGATAGAACCCCGAGCCATGCACCGCGCCGACCAGCGGATGTTTATCGATCAACGCCTCCAGCCGCTGCTTGAAGTGCCCGCCGACGACCTGGGCGTTTTCCCAGAGCTTTTCTTCTTCCATGACATCGAGCACCGCCATGCCGATCTGGCAGCTCACCGGACTGCCGCCGGCGGACGAGAAGAAGTAACCCTCGGCCTCCAGCGCCTCGGCGATTTCCCGACGGGTAATCACCGCGCCCAGCGGCTGGCCGTTGCCCATGCCTTTGGCCATGGTGATGATGTCCGGCACCACCCCTTGTTCTTCGAAGCCCCAGAAAAAGTGCCCCATGCGCCCGTAGCCGACTTGCACCTCGTCGGCGATGCACACCCCGCCCCGGGCGCGCACCAACTCATAGACTTTCTTCAGGTAACCCGGCGGCAGCGAGATCCCTCCCGCATTGCCGTAGACCGGCTCGCAGATGAACCCGGCCAGTTGCCGTTTCTGCGCGTCGATTTTCGCCAGGTTGTGTTCAACGCTGCGCACATAGTCCGGTGCCGAATCGAGGCCACGGAATTCGCCGCGATAGATATTCGGCGCAGTCACCGGGTGCACCCACTCCGGACGGCTGCTCAGGGCTTGCGGGTTATCGGCAATCGACGTCGATACCGCGTCCGCACCGACCGTCCAGCCGTGATAGGCCTCCAGCACACTGAGCATGTCACGCCCGCCGCTGTAGGCCCAGGCCAGACGGATTGCCAGATCGTTGGCCTCGCTGCCGCTGTTGACCAGGAACACCCGGTCCATGCCGTCCGGCGCCAGCTTCAGCAAGCGTTCGGAAAACTCCGCGACCGCCGCATAGTTGAATCGCGAGTTGGTGTTGAGCAGCGACCACTGCCGGCTCGCGACCGCCGCCATGCGCGGATGACCATGCCCGAGCACCGCGACGTTGTTGAGCATGTCGAGGTAGGAACGGCCCTGCATGTCGATCAGGTGATTGCGCCAGCCGCGTTCGATACGCGGCGGGTCGACGTAATAGTGTTTTTGAGTGCGGGCGAAACTGGCGTCACGGCGGGCCAGCAGGGTTTTCGCGTCCAGCTCCGGCTCGGCGTCGCAGGCCAGGCCCAGCAGTGCTGCCGGCGATGGGGACAACGCCTGCCACGCCGGCGCGCGGGTCGACGTACAGAACAGCGGCACCTCCAGATGCGCATCGCGGACCAGTTGCACAATCAGCGGCCCGTCCACCGAACCGAGCACCTGTCCTTTGACCAGCGCCGCACCGCCCTGCAACGACGGCGTCACACCCCACAGACGCAGGCTCAGTTGCGGGCCGTCGAGTCGCAGCGCGCCGTCAGCCGACAGGTGCAGAACGCCGGCAAACGGCGCTTCGACCGCTGTCCCTTGAGGCACACGTAATTCGACGTGCAGCGGAAACGTCTCTGGTTCCTCGGCGCTGTCCGGCCGGGTGCGGGACAAACGGTACTGCCCGTATCGACTGGCGGCCAGACCATGTATCGCGGCGGCTTCATTCAGCAGGCGTTGATCGATGCCTGGCTGTTCCCAGTTACCGGCCTCGAAATGCGCGCTCAACACACCCAGATCGATCAGCGCGAACTCGCGCCCGACCAGCCCCGGCAACAACGGCACGAAGCCTTCACTGTCGATGGCCGGCAATGCCTGCCCGACCGCCGAGAGAATCGCCGCCTCCATCAGCGCCAGTGGTACCGACGTCGCGACCCGGAAGATTTCCCACTCATGAGTAAGGTTGTCGCGGCTGTAGGTATTGCCCGGATCGATGCTGACCTGTTGCTCGCCACTGAGCACCAGCACCGCCGCCCGCGCCACGATCAACGGCCACAGCGCCTGCAATTCTTCGTGTTGCAGCGGATTGACCGCGTGATAGGCCTGCACCGCCGGCAGGATCACAAACGGATCGCCCCCGGCGTGATGCAGCAACGCGGCACAGGTGACCGACAGATCGGTGATGCGCCAGGTACGCACCAGATCGCCGAAATCGATGACGCCCTGCAACTGCCAGTGCCGCCGGGCATCACGTTGCCAGACCACGTTGTCGTCGGTGATGTCCATGTGGATCGCCTGCACCGGCAGTTTTTCCAGCAACGGTTGCAGACGGCGCCCGGCCTGCTCCGCGGCCTCGGCGATCAGGGCGCGCTGGTGCTGATCCCCGATCACCGGCAGCAGATGTTCGATCAGTGCGCTGGCGTGGCGCGCGTCCCACTGCAAGGTGCGTTCGAGTCCCGGATGGTCGAACCCGGCCAGGGCCAGGTCCATTTCGCCGCAGAGCCGACCGAATCCGGCGACGACTTCATGGCCAAGATGATCGAGCGCGGTCAGCGGCTGACCTTCGATGTAATCGAGCAGCCGCACGTGCACCGCTTCACCGCCGATCTCCAGCGACAACAGGTCCTGGCCGTCATTGGCCGGGATGACCCGGGGAACATGGACATCGCAATGTTCCGCCAGATACTTCAGGCCGGCGTGCTGGGCCTGCAACTCCACCAGCGAATAGTCGCCCCGGCAGATCTTCAGCACGAACCGCCCACGCTCACTGTCCACGCGATAGTTGAGGTCCTGCTGACTGCCCAGCGCCTGCAACGTGCCGCCCAGCCCGTAATGCTGCGACAGTACCTGCAAGGCCTGCTCTGCAGTGACCCGTGGGCCTGGAAGACTGGCGCGGTGAATCAACGTGGCGAACGACATGGAACGACCCCTGAAATTTTATTAGGCGCCTATATCGCCACTGCTTCGGGCGATAAGCAACCCCCCGACCATCCGTCCCCCGTGCGCTGTGTGGCGGGCATATTTGCAAGTCTGCACTCGCACCCACCGGCACTTTGCGCAAGAATGTCGGCCATCCACACCCGCCACTGGAAAATTTTCATGAATGTAATCACCACCGACCTGCCCGGTGTTCTGATCATCGAACCCAAGGTATTTGGTGACGAGCGCGGCTTCTTCTACGAAAGCTTCAACGCCAAGGCTTTTCAGGACGCGACCGGCCTGGATACACAATTTGTCCAGGACAACCATTCCCGCTCGCAAAAAGGCGTCCTGCGCGGTTTGCATTACCAACTGGAAAACACCCAGGGCAAACTGGTCCGCGTCACGGCCGGTGAAGTGCTCGACGTGGCCGTCGATATCCGTCGCAGCTCGCCGCACTTCGGCAAATGGGTTGCCGTACGTCTGTCCGCCGACAATCATCGTCAGCTGTGGGTGCCGGAAGGCTTCGCCCATGGTTTCGTGGTACTGAGCGAATTCGCCGAATTCCTCTACAAGACCACGGACTACTACACCCCGTCGGCCGAGCGCAGCATTCGCTGGGACGACCCGGATCTGGGCATCGACTGGCAACTGGACGAAGCACCGAAACTGTCCGCCAAGGATCAGGCAGCGGCCTTGTTCAAGGATGCCGACGTCTTTTCCTGAAGTGCCCCAAGCCTAGGCATAATGCGCCTGTATCCACAGGCGCCCGATGCTCATGACTCCGACCCTTCCCCGCCGCCCCCGCTGGCGCAGCCTCGCCCTGCTGGCCCTGTGCCTGGCCCCGCTGCTGTGGCCGCTGGAGCATCTGGCCGAGCGCTACTACCGCAGCGAACTGATCGGGCAGAACCGCCAGACCCTAGACCTCTATGTCGCCAACCTGCTGGGCACCCTGCATCGCTACGAAGTGCTGCCACAGATCCTCGGGGATCTGCCGGCCCTGCGGGCGATCATCGGTGCGCCGGACGACGGCGTCACCCAGGGCAACGCCAACCGCCTGCTGAAGAACATTGCTTCCCAGACCGGCGCCGAAGTCATGTACCTGATGGACACCACCGGCCGGACGCTGGCGGCGTCAAACTGGGACAAGCACGACAGTTTCGTCGGGCGCAATTTCTCGTTCCGGCCTTATTTCAGTGAAGCCATGGCCGGGCGCCTGGGCCGCTTCTTCGGCCTGGGCACCACCTCTGCCAAGCGCGGCTACTTCTTCGCCGCTGCGGTGCGTAACGGCGAAAAAATCATTGGTGTGCTGGTGATCAAGGTCGACCTCGACCACACCGAAAGTCTGTGGGGCAAAACCCCTGAGCAACTGCTGGTGACCGATCACAACGGCGTGGTCATCCTTACGTCGCGCCCGGAATGGCGCTTCCGCTCGACCCGCCCATTGAGTGGCGACGAACGCTCGGCAATCACCGCGATCCAGCCGTATCCGACCCGCGAGCCGCGTCCATTGAACCTCAGCCCGAGCGCCTGGCTGATCCAGACCCGGGATATCGAAGAAACCGGCTGGAGCGTGAGCATTCTTGCGCCGCGCACGCTGATCGACCGTCCGGTGCGCACCGTGGTGGCCGTCGGCGGCGCGACGTTGCTGGTAGTGATGCTGTTGCTCGGACTGATGATGCAGCGCCGTCGCCATTACCTGGAACGGATCGCTTTCGAAGCCAAGGCGCGCCGAGAACTCGAAGGCCGGGTCGCCGAACGCACCAGCGATCTGGAAGGACTCAACCGGCGTCTGAAACAGGAAGTGCTGGAGCGCGAACAGGCCCAACAGGAACTGGTGCGTGCACAGGACGATCTGGTGCAGGCCGGCAAGCTGTCGGCGCTGGGCACCATGTCGGCGAGCATCAGCCACGAGCTCAATCAACCGCTGGCGGCAATCCGCAGTTACGCGGAAAACGCCGAAGTGCTGCTTGACCATCAGCGCACTGAAGATGCCCGCGGCAACCTCAAGTTGATCAGCGAACTGACCGGGCGCATGGCGTCGATCATCGCTCATCTGCGCGCCTTCGCCCGCCGCGATCGTCACGCCCCGGAAAGCGTGGCCCTGCAACCTGCACTGGACGATGCGTTGGCGCTGCTGGCCAAACGTCGCCGGAGCATGGATGTGGAGCTGATCCGCGACCTGCCCGCCGCAACCTTGTGGGTCGAGGCCGGGGAAACCCGCCTGCGCCAGGTCCTCGGCAATCTGCTGGCCAACGCCCTCGATGCCCTGACCGAGAAAGGCCCGCCGCGCAAATTGTGGCTGAGTGCCGAATCCACCGGCGAGGGCGTCAATCTGTACATTCGCGACAACGGCCCGGGTTTCTGCATGGAGGCTTTGGGCCGCGCCAGTGAGCCGTTTTACACCACCAAGACCCGCACTCAGGGCCTTGGTCTGGGGTTGGCCATTTGCGAAACCCTGATGCGCGCCTTCGGTGGTGAATTGTCGTTCGCCAACCACAAGCAAGGTGGCGCCTTGATCACCCTGCGGCTGCGCGCCGGCGCGCCCGGGGTCAGCCTGCAACCGTCCGAGGATCGAAGTGCATGACCATCGACAACCGCATTCAGGTGGTGCTGATCGACGACGATCCGCACCTGCGTCAGGCCCTCGGCCAGACGCTGGATCTGGCCGGCCTGAAAATCCTTCCATTGTCCGAAGCCAAAGGCCTGGCCGCCCAACTGGAGCGTGACTGGCCGGGGGTGGTGGTCAGCGACATCCGTATGCCTGGCATGGACGGTCTTGAGTTGCTCCATGAACTTCACGCTCAGGATCCCGAGCTGCCCGTGCTGCTGATCACCGGCCACGGCGACGTGCCGTTGGCCGTGCAGGCCATGCGCGCCGGTGCCTACGACTTCCTCGAAAAACCCTTCGCCAGCGACGCCCTGCTCGACAGCGTGCGCCGCGCACTGGCCCTGCGGCGTCTGGTGCTGGACAACCGCAGCCTGCGCATGGCCCTGAGTGACCGCAACGAACTGAGCGCCCGACTGGTCGGCCACTCGGCCCCGATGGCACGCCTGCGCGAGCAGATCGGCGCACTGGCCGCGACCAAGGCCGACGTCCTGATCCTCGGCGAAACCGGCGCCGGCAAGGAAGTCGTCGCCCGCGCCCTGCACGATCTGTCGAGCCGGCGTAACGGCCCGTTCGTGGCGATCAACGCCGGGGCACTGGCCGAATCGGTAGTGGAAAGCGAGTTGTTCGGTCATGAGCCCGGCGCCTTCACCGGGGCGCAGAAACGCCGGATCGGCAAGTTCGAATTCGCCAATGGCGGCACCTTGTTCCTCGATGAAATCGAAAGCATGAGCATGGATGTGCAGGTCAAACTACTGCGCATGCTGCAGGAGCGGGTCGTCGAAAGGCTGGGTGGCAATCAGTTGATCCCGCTGGACATCCGCGTCATCGCCGCGACCAAGGAAGACCTGCGCCTGGCCGCCGATCAAGGACGGTTCCGGGCGGACTTGTATTACCGCCTCAACGTCGCGCCGCTGCGCATCCCGCCACTGCGTGAACGAGGCGAAGACGCGCTGGTGCTGTTCCAGCACTATGCCGATGAAGCCAGCGCCCGCCACGGTCTGCCACCGCATGAGCTGCAACCGGCGCAACGGGCGCTGCTGCTGCGCCACGCATGGCCGGGCAATGTGCGGGAATTGCAGAACGCGGCGGAGCGTTTCGCCCTCGGCCTGGAGCTGGCGCTGGACAACACTCAGTCCGACGGCGGCAGCGCGACCATCGAAGTCACCGGCGGTGGCCTCAGTGAACAGGTGGAACATTTCGAGAAGTCCTTGATCGCCGCCGAGCTGGCCCGCTCGCACAGCTCGGTGCGCAGCCTCGCCGAAGCCCTGGGCATTCCGCGCAAGACCCTGCACGACAAACTGCGCAAGCACGGTCTGAACTTCGCCGACAGCAGCAACCATGGAGACGAATCCGAATGAAGCACGACAGCCATTATCTGGAATCCGTCCTCCATCACGACATCCCGCTGACCCGGGACATGGGTCTCAAGGTACTCGACTGGCACGAACAGCAACTGCGCCTGCACTTGCCGCTGGAAGCCAACGTCAATCACAAGAGCACCATGTTCGGCGGCAGTCTGTATTGCGGCGCGGTGCTGGCCGGCTGGGGCTGGCTGCATCTGCGTTTGAAGGAAGAAGGCATCGACGACGGACACATCGTCATTCAGGAAGGACAGATCAGTTATCCGCTGCCGGTGACCGGCGATGCCATCGCGATCTGCCCGGCGCCGAGTGCAGCCGTGTGGAAGAAATTCCTGGCGATGTATCAGCGTTACGGGCGGGCTCGATTGACCCTGCAGACACGGATCGTCAATGCGGGCAGCGATGAGGAGGCGGTGACCTTCAGCGGGCAGTACGTGCTGCACCGCTGAAGGCTGAGCGTTCCCGAGTACGGGAACGCGCTTACGAACGGGCCAGTTCCAGCAACTTCGAACGCCACGCCGCTTTCGCCGGCAGTGCCAGAAAGAACGCGTTGCGCAACGATTCCCGCGGCGGATAACAGAACGCATCGCCGTTCAAATCCAGGACCTCGCCGCCGGCACCTTCCAGCACACCCTGCGCCGCCGCCGTGTCCCACTGGGATGTCGGCGCCAGTCGCGGATAACAATCCGCCGCACCTTCGGCCAACAGACAGAACTTCAGCGAACTGCCGATGTTGGCCAGTTGCAACTCACCAAGGCTTGCACTCAAGCCGGCCAGCAAACGTTCCTGTTCCGGGCTCGAATGACGGCGGCTGGCGACCACTGTGAATGCTTCGCCAGGGCCAGGCACGTCACGCACCCGAATCGCCACCGGCGTGCCGCCCGTTTCGCCACGCCAGGCACCAAGCCCGGCACCGCCGACGTAGAAACGTCCGTTGGTGGGCATCGAAACCACCCCGAACACCACGCGGCCATTTTCGATCAGGGCGATGTTGACCGTGAACTCTTCGCTGCCGCTGATGAACTCTTTGGTGCCATCCAGCGGATCCACCAGCCACCAGCGCTGCCAGCCAGCGCGCACGCTTTGCGGGATGTTGGCGTCCTCTTCGGACAACACCGGGATGCTCGGATCCAGGGCGGTCAGACCGGCAACGATCACATGGTGCGCGGCGAGGTCCGCCGCGGTTACCGGCGAATCATCAGACTTGGCGGTGACCGCCACATTGGCGCGCCAGAACGGCAGGATCGCCTCGCCGGCTCGCAGTGCCAGCTCAACCACTGGCGCCATCATCGGATGGGGAAAACTCATCGACATCTCACTCATGACTGGAAAACGCCGCGCTGGGTCAGCAGATCGCGGGCCAGGTACAACGCCGCCAGGGCACGACCTTCGGAAAATTGCGGATTTTGCGCCAGCGCCGAAAGGTCCCGCAGATTGACCTTGTCCACCCGCATCGGCTCCGGCTCATCGCCTTCCAGTCGCTCTTCATAGAGATCGCTGGCAAGCACCACCTGGATTTTCTGGCTCATGTAACCAGGGGACAACGACAGTTCGGTCAGGTGTTCCAGCTGCCGCGCGCCAAAGCCTGCCTCTTCCTTGAGCTCACGCTCGGCCGCCGCCAGTACATCTTCGCCCGGTTCGATCAACCCTTTGGGCAGGGACAGTTCATATTCGTCGGTACCGCCGCAGTATTCCTCGACCAGTACCGCGTGCTCGGCATCGAGCATGGCCACGATCATCACCGCGCCGTAACCGGCGCCCTTGCCCACCAGCCGCTCGTAGGTGCGCTCCACGCCGTTGGAAAAGCGCAGCTTCAGCTCTTCGACACAGAACAGACGGCTGGTGGCGACGATTTCCCGGGCGAGTACGGTTGGTTTCTGGCGCATGCAAAGCTCCTTGGCGTGAACGCGCTACTATAACGCGGCTTTTCCGATTGTTTGTGTCGGATATCTTTCTACCGTTCGAGACGTTGCCATGCCTTCATTACCGTGGTCCGACATCGATACCGTTCTGCTGGACATGGACGGCACGTTGCTGGATCTGCACTTCGACAACCACTTCTGGCTGGAACACCTGCCACAGCGCTACGCCGAACTGCATGGCGTGAGCCGGGCCATGGCGGAAATGGAATTGCAGCCGTTGTTCGAGCGCCATGCCGGTCAATTGCAGTGGTATTGCCTGGATTTCTGGAGCGCGGAACTGAAGCTGTCGGTGCGTGAACTGAAACTGGAAACCGCCCACCTGATCGCGTTGCGCCCGGACGCCGACACCTTTCTCGCGGCGATCAAGCGAGCCGGCAAACGCGTAGTGATGATCACCAATGCGCACCGTGACTCGCTGTCGCTGAAACTGGAGCGGGTTGAACTGGCGCCCTACTTCGAGCGGCTTATCAGCTCTCACGATTACGGATTCCCCAAGGAGAACCCGCAGTTCTGGGATGCCTTGCAGGCCGATATCGGTTTTGACCCGGCGCGCAGCCTGTTCATCGACGACACCCTGCCGATCCTGCGCAGTGCACGGGATTTCGGGGTGGCGCATCTGTTGGCGGTGAAGGAACCGGACAGTCGCAAGGGGCCGAAGGACACGGCGGAATTTGCGGCGGTCGAGGATTATCGGGATTTGATTGCGGGCCTATAGACCGCATCGTCCCCATCGCGAGCAGGCTCGCTCCCACAATGGAAATGCATTCCTGTGTGGGAGCGAGACTGCTCGCGATTGCGGTTTCGAAGATTAGTCAGGAATACGCAGCGTCTGCCCCGGATAGATCTTGTTCACATCCTTGAGCATTGGCTTGTTGGCCTCGAAGATCTTGTTGTACTGGTTGGCATTGCCGTACACCGCCAGGGAAATCGCGCTGAGGGTGTCGCCCTTTTTTACCACCACAAAACGTGCGGCGGCCACCACCGGCCCGGTCACGGTGATCTGGTCATCGACACTGCCCACGCCTTCGATGTTGCCGACGGCCAGCAGAATCTTCTCTTTCTCTTCCTGGCTCGCCACCTCGCCGGTGACCGTCACCTTGTCGCCGTCCACGGTGGCCTGGACATTCGGGTTGCCCAACCCGACCTTGCTGATGTGTTCCTTCAACTGCTCGCTGGCATTGGCGTTGCCGGGGGTCAGCAGGTCGATCAGCTTCTCACCGGCCTCTTTAACAAAGCTCAAAAGACTCATAGCGCACACTCCTTGATTTAAGTTCCAGACGCCCAAGCCTAGACCACCCCGAACCCCGCCGGTTCCGGCCCGACCAATGACCCTGCCCCCGCGCAAGCGGTAGAATCGCCCACCCTTGCCAGCGCCCCGGAGCGAAGATGGACATCAAGCAGCTGAAATTCCTCATCGCCCTCGACGAAACCCGCCACTTCGGCCAGGCCGCCGCCCGCTGCCACATCACCCAGCCGACCCTGTCGATGCGTCTGCGCAGCCTCGAAGAAGAACTCGATCTGCCGCTGGTCAATCGCGGTCAGCGCTTCGAAGGTTTTACCGCGCCAGGCGAGCGCGTGCTGGCCTGGGCCCGTACCGTACTGGCGGCTTATGACGGCTTGCAGGCGGAAGCGGCAGCCTGTCGCGGCAACCTGATCGGCACCCTGCGCCTGGGGGTCGTGCCGCTGTCGAGTTTCGATCCGCTGCCGCTGATGCAACGCCTGCACACTGCACACCCGGAGCTGCGTTTCGAACTGTCGGCACTGAGCTCCGAGCAGATCCTCGAACAACTGGCGGACAACCGGATCGACATCGGCGTGTCCTATCTGGATCGTCTCGACAACGAACGTTTCGAATCCCTGGCCTTTGACGAAACCCGCATGGGCCTGCTCTACGATCAGCGCTCCTTCAGTTTCGGCGAGCCACCGCTGAGCTGGCAGGCGCTGATCGAACTGCCGCTGGGCATGCTCACCAGCGGCATGCACTTTCGCCAGTCCATAGACCATAACTTCCACAGCCGCGGCCTGACACCGCAGCCACTGTTGCAGACCGACGCCGTGCATCAATTGTTACAAGCTGTGCACGGCGGATTCTGCTGCGCGATCATGCCGCTGGACGGCGGCCTCGAAAGCCTCACCGATCACCTGCGGCTGCAACCTATCGAAAACGCCCAGACCCTCGCCCGACTGGGCCTGATCATGCGCCGTGGCGCCCCGCGTTCGGCGCTGGCCGAGGCCTGTTTCGCGCTGTATCAGAAATCGCCAGCGGCCGCTTGATCGACGGCATCTATCGATAGATCGACACTAGCGATTAGACGCGACAAGTTGCCGCGCCTAGTCTTAACGTTGATCAATCCGTCGGTGATGCCATGAACGCCAAGCGCCCGGCCTGCGCGGCGCCTGCACTCGAAACGCCCGCGCCCGCCGCCAGTCAGACCTACAGCTACAGCGACCTGCCCCTGGCGGAGTCGGCCAGCACCGCGCTGGCCGAGGAAGTCGCCTTGGCGATTGCCTACAACGGCATCAGCCAGGCTGTGATGCTGATGACACCGACCGACCTCGAAGACTTCATCGTCGGCTTCAGCCTCGGCAGCGGCATCATCGAAGACGCCACTGACATTTATGACCTGCAACTGACCGGTTCAGGCTCGGCGCAGTACGCCCAGGTGACCATCGCCAATCGCGCCTTCTGGAACCTCAAGCAGCAACGTCGGCAACTGGCCGGCACCAGCGGTTGCGGCTTGTGCGGTGTGGAGGCGGTGGAACAGGCGTTGCCCGATCTCAAGGTCTTGCCCGGCGCGCCTTTGCCGCCGGTCGAATGGCTCGACGGTCTGCGCCAGCGCATCGGCGCGTTCCAGCCGCTCGGCCAGCATTGTGGCGCGGTGCACGCGGCGGTGTTCATGAATGCCAGCGGTGAATTGCTGCTGGGCCGTGAAGACATCGGCCGACACAACGCTCTCGACAAACTGATCGGTGGCCTGATCCGGCAAAAGATATCCACAACCGGCGGCCTGGCGATTGTCACCAGCCGCTGCAGCCTCGAATTGATCCAGAAAGTCCTGCGCGCCGGGATCCAGACCCTCGTCAGTCTGTCCGCGCCCACCGGCCTCGCCGTGCAATGGGCCCGTCGCCACAACCTCAATCTCATCCACCTGCCGCAGAAAAACGCGCCGCGGGTGTATAGCCCAGAAATGGAGAAACACCCGTGAGCCAACACCATCAAGCCGACCAGAAACCCGTCCCGCGCTACAAACCCTACAAGGGCGCAGCGGGCGGCTGGGGCGCACTGATCAGCGTGGCCCAGGCCTGGTTGACCAGCGACAACGCGCTGAAAAACCTGCGCATGATGCTCAAGACCAACCAGAACGGCGGCTTCGATTGCCCGGGCTGCGCCTGGGGCGATTCGCCGGAAAGCGGCATGGTCAAGTTCTGCGAGAACGGCGCCAAAGCGGTCAACTGGGAAGCAACCAAACGTCGAGTCGATGGCAAGTTCTTCGCCAAACACAGCGTCACCTCGTTGCTGGAGCAGAGCGACTACTGGCTCGAATATCAGGGCCGTCTGACCGAGCCGGTGGTGTATGACGCCGAAACCGATCGCTACAAGCCGATCAGCTGGGATGATGCCTACGCCTTGATCGGTAAACACCTGCAGGCGTTGTCGAGTCCGGACCAGGCCGAGTTCTACACCTCGGGGCGTGCCAGTAACGAAGCGGCGTATCTGTATCAACTGTTCGTCCGCGCTTTCGGCACCAACAACTTCCCCGACTGCTCGAACATGTGCCACGAGGCCAGCGGTGTGGCGCTCGCACAAAGCGTCGGTGTCGGTAAAGGCACCGTGACCTTCGACGATTTCGAACACGCCGATGCGATTTTCGTCTGGGGCCAGAACCCCGGCACCAACCATCCGCGCATGCTCGAACCGCTGCGTGAGGCGGTGAAACGCGGTGCTCAGGTGGTCTGCATCAACCCGCTGAAAGAGCGCGGCCTGGAACGTTTCCAGCACCCGCAGCACCCGATCGAGATGCTCACCAACGGCGACAAGCCAACCAACACCGCGTACTTCCGCCCGGCATTGGGCGGCGACATGGCGGTGCTGCGCGGCATGGCCAAATTCCTGCTGCAATGGGAGCGCGATGCGCAGAAGGCCGGTGCGCCGGCAGTGTTCGATCACGACTTCCTCAATGAACACAGCGTCAACGTCCTGGAATACCTCGGTGTCGTCGATGACACGCCGTGGGAGCAGATCGTCGCGCAGTCCGGCCTGACCCTGGTCGAGATCGAGCAAGCGGCGCGCATGTACGCCAAAGGCAAGAACGTGATCATGTGCTGGGCGATGGGCATCACCCAGCACCGCCACTCGGTGCCGACCATCCAGGAAATCGCCAACCTGATGCTGCTGCGCGGCAACATCGGCAAGCCCGGCGCCGGTCTGTGCCCGGTGCGCGGTCACAGCAACGTGCAGGGCGATCGCACCATGGGCATCAACGAGCGTCCGCCGGTGGCGTTTCTCGATTCCCTGGAGCGTCGATTCCAGTTCAAGGTGCCGCGCCACAACGGGCACAACGTGGTCGAAGCGATTCACGCAATGGCCGAAGGCCGCGCCAAGGTGTTCATCGGTCTGGGCGGCAACTTCGCCCAGGCTACGCCGGACAGCCCGCGCACCTTCCAGGCCCTGCGCAACTGCGACCTGACCGTGCAGATCAGCACCAAGCTCAACCGCAGCCACCTGGCCCACGGCAAGGACGCATTGATCCTGCCGTGCCTGGGCCGTACCGACATCGACATCCAGACCGAAGGCCCGCAAGCCGTCACCGTGGAAGACTCGTTCAGCATGGTGCACGCCTCCAACGGTCAGTTGCAGCCGCTGTCGAACCAGATGCGCTCGGAGCCGTCGATCATCGCCGGCATCGCCGCCGCGACCCTGGGCAGCAAACCGGTGGACTGGAACTGGCTGGTGGCCGACTACCGGCGCATCCGCGAACTGATCGCCGACACCATCCCGGGCTTCAAGGACTTCAACGAGAAGGTCAAGAACCCGGGCGGTTTCTACCTTGGCAACAGCGCCGGCGCGCGCAAGTGGAACACCACGTCGGGCCGGGCCAACTTCAAGCCAAACATGCTGCCCAAGGACCTGATCCACGAGCGCACCCGCGCCACCGGCAAACTGCCGGACCTGATCCTGCAATCGATGCGTTCTCACGATCAGTACAACACCACGATTTATGGTCTCGACGACCGTTATCGCGGTGTGAAGGGACAGCGTGACGTGCTGTTCGCCAACGAGGCAGACATCATTCGCCTGGGCTTCAAACCGGGGCAGAAGGCTGACATCGTGTCGCTGTGGGACGATGGCCGTGAGCGCCGGGTGAAGGGTTTCACGCTGCTGGCGTTCGATATTCCGGCGGGTCAGGCAGCTGCCTACTACCCAGAGGTGAATCCGCTGGTGCCGCTGGAAAGCACCGGGGACGGCAGCCATACGCCGACGTCGAAGTTCATCGCCATTCGTTTGGAAGCGGCGAGCGAGACGGGGCTGATCATGGCCAAGTCGGCCTGATACAAAACTTTTCTACGCCCACAAAAAAGGCCGCTTTTGCATAAAAGCGGCCTTTGTGAAGTAGCTAAAGACCGGCCAAAATCGGTTAAGTTCCATCCAAAAATCAGTAACTTGCATAATTGTATACAGGTCGTGTTATTCGTCGGATTTCGATTGTCAGCCTTGTTACACAGCCTCAGGATCGCGCCGTCATCCCTTTGAGGCTCCTCTATGAAGTTCTCCCAGATTCTCTTGTTGTCCCTTGGCCTGGTCAGTGGCTTCGCTTCTGCCGGAGGCACCACCGAAGCAGGTGTGGGCGGCGCATTGGGCGGGGTTCTTGGCTCGGTCGTCGGTCAGTCTTTGGGCGGCAGCACAGGTTCAACCATTGGCGCGGCCCTGGGCGGCGCGGGTGGTAGCGCGGTTGGCGCCAACAAACACAGCCGTGGCGAAGCCGCCATTGGCGGTGCGCTGGGCGCAGCCGGCGGTAACGTGGTCGGCCGCAGCATGGGCGGCACCACCGGCAGCCTGATCGGCGCCGCAGCAGGTGGCGGCGCCGGTGGCGCGCTGGGTAACTACATGGGCAACGAGAGCAATCGCGAAGACCGTCGTTATGATCGCGGCCGTGATGATCGTCGCTACTACCGTGACTACCACCATGGTCGCGGCCACGCCTACGGCCATCGCAAGCACCACCGCTACTACCGCGACTGAGGCCTGACCTCGTTGCCGGTACAGCCAGATCGCAGCTCCCCCGAGCTGCGATTTTTTTTGCCTGTCAAACCGCCAGCCGCTCCAGCGCTCCGCGCAACCCCGCAGGGATCGCCACCGGCTGATTCGATGCACGATCAACGAACACATGCACGAAACGCCCCGCCGCGCAGGCTTCGCTTTCGTCAGCCTTGAACACCGCCAGCTCGTACTGCACCGAACTGTTACCGAGCTTGCCGACTCGCAGACCGACTTCAATCCGATCCGGAAACGCAATCGAGGCGAAGTAATCGCAAGACGAACTCACCACAAAACCCACCACCTCGCCATCATGAATATCCAGGCCACCCACCTGAATCAGGTAGGTGTTAACGGCCGTATCGAAAAAGCTGTAGTAGGTGACGTTATTGACGTGACCGTAGGCATCGTTGTCGTGCCAGCGCGTGGTGATCGGCTGGAAATGCGGGTAATCGGCGCGTTGCGGCATCGGGTTGGACATCAGTGTCGATTCCTTGAGTGATCGGCCCAGTCTAAAGGTAAAAACCTTTTCCTCGCGCCGCCAGCTCGCCAATCAGTTGCGCCGGCCGCCATTGATCACCTTGCCGCGTTTCCAGCGCCAGCAACCGCTTGTGAATGTCTGCCAGCCCCTGATCATCCGCCCAGGCCATCGGCCCGCCTCTCTCTGCCGGGAAGCCATAGCCGTTCAGGTAAACCTGATCGATGTCATGGGCCGACTCGGCAATCCCTTCCTGCAGGATTTTCGCGCCCTCGTTGACCAACGCCAGAAGGCAACGCTCAAGGATCTCCTCGGAGCCGATGTCACGGCGATGAAACCCCAGACCTTCGCTAACGCTCAACACTAGCGCGTCGACCTCGGGGTCATGCTCGGCCTGACGACTGCCCGGTTCATAGTGGTAATAGCCGTTACCGGATTTCTGCCCGAACCGCCCCAGCTCGCACAAACGGTTATCCACCTGGACCTCTGGCGCGTCCTGGCCCTTGCCGGCCAGCTCCCGGGCACGCCACTCCAGATCGATGCCAACCACGTCGTACATGCGAAACGGCCCCATGGCAAAACCGAAGCCCTGCAACGTCGCGTCGATCTGCTGTGGCCAGGCCCCTTCGAGCAGCATCTTGCGCGCCTCGAGCACGTAAGGATGAAGCATGCGGTTGCCGATGAAACCGTGACAGTTGCCCGACACCACACTGACCTTGCCCATGCGCTTGCCCAGCTCGAGCGCCGCTTCCAGCACGGCTGGCGAGGTTCGCGCGCCACGGACGATTTCCAGCAATTTCATGATGTGCGCCGGACTGAAAAAATGCAGGCCCAGCACTTGAGTCGGCCGTCGTGTCGCGGCGGCAATTGCATCAATGTCCAGCGCCGAGGTATTGCTCGCCAGCAGCGCTTCCGGCTTCAGCAAGCCATCGAGCTCACGGAAGATCTTCTGCTTGAGCTCGAGATTCTCGTACACCGCTTCGATCACCAGATCGACATTGCGGATCGCCACATAATCCGCCGCCGTGCTGACCCGGGCGATTCGCGCATCGGCCTCGATCTGATCGATCCGCCCCTGACGCACGTTGTGCGCATAGGTATCGGCCACCGTCTTCAGCGCCTGCTCGAGCATCTGCGGATTGTTGTCGACCCATTGCACTGAAACGCCGGCATTGGCCAGGCACATGACAATGCCGCGGCCCATGGTGCCGGCGCCGATCACGGCGGCCTGGCGGATTTCGAAGGATGTCTGGCTCATGTTGTTCTCTTGTTGGAGATCCAAAGACAGCATTCACCATAGTCAGCCACCGGGCATTTTTGAAGTTTATTGCCGTGATGATCGACATTCAGCGGATGGATTCGCCGCTTCAGAGATGCGCCTGAGCCCACGTCCGAACACTCGCGTAGGGATACTCCTCAAGCGCCGCATACCCGGCAATCGTCCGCGCCTTGAGCCTGGTGAACAGCGGCACACTGATCCCGCACAGAAACCGCGTCAGCCGCTCCGCCGAAGGCGCACTTCCGGTCTGTTGCTCGTGCCTGTGGATAAAATCGCCACACAAGGCCGGGAAACTTTTATCCACAAGCGCCGGCAATTCCGGAGGTGACGGCAACCGGGCAACTTGCCCGTGACACACCGAGCAATGCCCGCACTGCTCGGGGGCATTGTGATCGCCGAAATACTCCGCCAGTCGATAGCCCAGGCAGCGCTCGGTCGCGAACAGCTCGAGCATCGCGTGAATCCGCGCCACTTCGGCCTGTTCGTGGCAGAAGAAGTAATCATGCAGCTCGCCGCTCAAGACCTGGCTGTCGAAGTTGCTGTGCAGCACGTTGTAGACCTCGGTCATCTGCTTGCTTTCCAGCTCGACCCAGCCCTTCTCCTGGAAGTAATCCAGCGCCTTCACCACGCGGTTACGCTCAGCGGAATGTTGCGTGTACATCGCCTCGAAATTCACCGTGGCCCAGGTCCGTGCGCGGCTCGAGGTCTTGATGATCGCTGCGACGAAATCCCTGCGCTCACCCTCGAAACGCTCAAGCAACACCTCGGGCTCCAGCAGGTACTTGAAGCGGTATTCGGCGTAATACGCGTAGCGCGGGGCAATCAGCCCTCGCAACTCCAGTTGCACCAGCAACGTCTTCAATGGCAGCGCACGGATGTTGCTCTGATCCGCCAGCGGCCCGAGCAAAAACTCCCACTGACCTTCAGGTGCAGCGGCCTGCAATTCATCCAGTACATGACGAATGCCGTCGCGCTCCGGCGTGTCGCCGTAGACGAAGTTTTCCAGCACATTGAGGCTGTCGCGGTTAGCCAGCACCAGGCAGTCGGACGGTTGCCCGTCACGCCCGGCGCGGCCGATTTCCTGGCTGTAGTTTTCGATGGATTTGGGCAGGTCGAAATGCACCACGTTGCGGATGTCGCTCTTGTCGATGCCCATGCCGAACGCGATGGTGGCGACGATGCAATTGGACTGCCCGCCCATGAAGCGCTTCTGGATCGCGTCCCGTTGTTCGTGAGGCAGCCCGGCGTGGTAAGCCTCGGCCTGAATGCCATTGCGCCCCAGATGTTCGGCGATGTGTTCGGCGGTTTTCTGCAGGGTGACGTAGACGATGCTCGGCTGGCCCGCCCGCTCGGCCATCCATTGCACCAGCCGTCGCCGCTTGTCCTCACCGCGCACCGGCTCCACCAGCAGATTGAGGTTGGGCCGATAGAAACCCGTGGTCACTACGTCTTCGGCGGCGATAGCGAATTTCGTCTGCATGTCGGCGATGACTTTCGGCGTTGCCGTGGCGGTCAGCAACAGGGTCTGCGGGATGTTGAACTGGCGCTGGTAGTCCGGCAGCTTGAGGTAGTCGGGCCGGAAGTTGTGGCCCCATTCGGAGATGCAGTGCGCCTCATCCACCACCAGCAACGAGATCGGCACCTGCTGCAAAAAATTGCGAAAGCGCTCGTTTTTCAGGCGCTCAACGGAAATCATCAGGATCTTCAGCTCGCCCGAACGGGCACGGGACATTACATCGTTGGCGTCTTCGCGGCTTTGTGCCGAGTCGATGCTCCCCGCTGAAATGCCGTGACGACGCAAGAATTCGAGCTGGTCCTGCATCAGCGCCAGCAACGGCGAGACCACCAGCGTCAGGTGTGGCAACAGCAGCGCCGGCACCTGGTAACAAAGGGATTTACCGGAGCCGGTGGGAAAGATCGCTGCCGCCGAGCGCCCGGCCAACACAGCGCTGATTGCCGCTTCCTGACCGGGTCGAAATTGTGGATAACCGAAAACCTGTTCCAGGGTGTTGTGCATTCGCTGTCACTCCGTTGACCGCTGTGATGCCAACAGCCTAGCGGGCGATCGCAGCGAATCGAGAAAAGGTCGGGGGGCAAATCGATACGGGATGATACAGCGTCGGCGGCCACGCCACGGGATCAAACAAATGAAACACTTTGTTCATCGCCGCGTGAATCGAACCAAGGGTAATGTCCGTCACGCCTCGAGCCAGGACGGCCGATGCCCATGGATTTTTATCAAGGAGTGAACATGTCGAACCGTTTGAAACTGCCCTTTGCCCTGATCTTTGCATCCCTGTTACTGAGTGGATGTACGCCCTCTCCCGACAACTTCCCACCGCCGTGGGCGTCCGCCGTGACAACGGGTGAAACCTCTTCGGCCTGACACCCGCAAAAGCAACGTCAGGGCCGCAGGACGGCCACCCGCAGTTGCTCATCCAGTACCCGCTCATGCACGTCCAGGCTCTTGCTTGCCCATTGTGCATGGGCCGGGCTGATATCACCGGTGAATGCTGCCGCCAGCTGGCGCAGATCGGCGACGCTGCGCACCCGCGGGCAAAACGCCTGTTCGTCGCAATTCTGACTGGCGTTGCGATAGTTAGTGAGCAAGCGATCCCACAGACCGTCGCGCACTTGCCGGATCGACTTGAGCTGCATCTGCTGCACGCCCAATCGTTGCTTGAGTCCCGTTTCGTCCAGCGCTTCGCTGGCCAACAGGGCCTTGCCGAAGATCAGCACTTGCGCGCGGGAAGCCGTATCGATGTCGTCCCGAGTGGTGAGCGCGTCCGGCCAGCCGCTTCGTTCCAGATTGGCAAGCGCCAACCCGTTGGCCGTATCGGAGGCCACTGCCACGCGACAACCACTGGCCCACAGCAAAATGATCGAGGCCATTCGTAGCCACTGCATATCTAATTCCCTTTAAGCGTGTGTCGGACATCTGGAAACGCCCTACGGATTCTGGCGCGCACCATACAGAGGTTTAACGGGAATCACCCGACAAACACGTGGGAAATTTCGCTGATCAGGGTTTGGCTGTGAAAAAGCTTGGAAAACGCGTAGGGCAAATGCCCGAACCCCGGAAAAACCCCTACGATTTCTGTCCATCGTGGCTGTCTTGTTCCGCTCGAGGGCGTCCTTCTATAGTGGCCGGCGCGACTGAAAGCACTGTGTCGGCCCACCGAAGCGACTTCGTAAAGGACTCACCCGATCATGACCCCGTTCAAACCGCTAAACTCCCGATACCGCGCACTCACGACCAGCTATAACGAAACGCCCGTGCTGGTCATTGATACCGAGGCGAGCCACCGCGATCTCCTCGATGCCGCCGATCAGCGACTGCGTGCAGCCAACAACCTGCTGGAAACTCTTTACTGCCTGTGTTTCAAACAGGCCGATGTAAAGGACATCCCCAACATCGTCAATGTGCTTTATTTATTGACGCAGGACGGCTGTGACTTGCTGGAAGTTGCCAGACAACGAACAAACAACTAACGCTGCCGCCCAAACTTACAAAGTTCGCAACAACCCTTCGCTTCCATGACTGCAAAGTTCAGAACTAACCTGTTTGCTCTTTCATCAACCCAGAGCAACAACATGACTACGCTGACTATTTTCTTTTGCGGTACGGGGTCCACAAAGTTTGATAATACCCACGAAAATTATTGGGATGGCGAACTGGTTTCCACACTTGCTTCCCATCACGCCGGTCGCGAATTTGCCGAATGGATCGTGGTCGATGGCCCCGGCACCAGCAACCTGCAGGCCGATGACCTGTTCACCAAATCCAAGGACTATGGCCTCAGCGGAACCCTGTTCGGCAAGGGCTGGGAGGAAAACGTCCAGCACGCGATGAACATCATCAAAGGCAAATGCGACTGGCAGCGCGAGCAGTTGACCGAAGCGGAATACAACCGCCTCAAGGCTGCGGGCATTCCGATTGAAGATGTAAAGGTCGAAGGTTCCTGGATGTGGCGTAAATACAACTATGGCGAACGCAGCATCACACAACAGAAGTTACAGGAACAAATCATTAAAACGTTCCGCAAGGATGGTGTAATTCCAACAAAGGTCAATCTGGTGGGCTGGAGCCGTGGCGGCATTAGTTGCCATATGCTGGCCAATGCCATGTTCAATGACAGTGCGCTGAAAAACATTCCAGTCAATATCTTTGCCATTGATCCTGTGCCCGGTATCGGTAACTTTCAGGAACACCGGGTAAAGCTCAATTACAACGTCAAAGAATACGTGGGCTTTTATGCTCGGGACGAATGCTCCAAGGGTTTCAGCTGCGTCATTCCGCAAACCGCGACCGGCACCAAAACCAGCATTTTCCCCATGCCAGGTCGTCACGCCACCCTGGTCGGCAATGCTTCGGCCGATGGCGTCAGCGGTCCGAAGGTTGTGGCCGAACCTGGCCTGATCGTCCGTCACTTTGCAGAAGTCTGCCTGAAACGCTGGGGCGCCGTGCTCGACAAGAACCTCAACCTTACTGACGCCGACCTTCGTAACCACGCCGCCACCATCGCCAACGCGGCAGCGAAATACAAGGCCATGGAGAAGTGCTCCTACACCTGGTTCACCGAACTGGACCAAGGTGAACGTTACGTGTCGCTGGGCAGCAAGGGCGTCCCGTTCTCGACGGTGAAAGGCACGATCTACACCCCGGCGACCGGGCTGACGACGAGTGTGCTGGATGTTGAGGGGTATCGGGCGATTCGTTGAAAACCGTGATTGATCTGTAGGAACTACCTGCTCGAATCTGCATCCAGTTCCTACAGGCAGCGGCGCCTTGTCTTCTATCGGCGCCGGTGGGCCGAAACCTATAGTTGTGACTGTCGCTGCCAATTCAGCGGCCCGGGCTTGGTCACCCGATTGGATCATGCATTCGCGTCCGCTGTATGCTGCCGGCACTCAATTGCCAGCAGCGTTGTGGTGGCTGTGTTTGGGACGCTTTCGAGCGTGCCGGGTATGTGCATGATCCTCACCGGTTGACCAACCCGAACACAGTCGCCTCCAGTCGCTTGGTCACGATTTGGTGGCTTCATTCGAAGCAATTGAGGATCTAAAAAATGAAATCATGGAACGAGCTCCACTCCGATCGCTACCGTCCACTCGACTCCAACCTCACCGACACCAAGCCCCTGGTCATCGACACCGATGCCAACCCGCAAGACATCCTCGAATGCGCCGTCCAGCGCCTGCGTGCTTCCAGCGACCTGCTGCAAACCCTCTACTGCCTCTGCTTCAAACACGCCGACGTCGAAGACATCCCGCACATCACCCACGCCCTCTACCTGCTGACCAAAGACGGCTGCGACCTGCTGCAAGCCGCCCAGCAGAAAATGCTCAGCTGGAAAGCCCCGGCCTGAAGATGAGTGATCGAATCGCTCTCACGCATTACCTGAGAGCGATCTGAAAAACAGCAATCAAACAATGAAGATTCTCGTGAGCAATTTTTTTGATGAGCTGATGGAAAGCGTCAAACAGGCAGATGAAATCTTTCGCCGCGAGCACCGAACCGACTACCAATCGAGTATCGATGGATTTCCCAAAGAACCCCATCAACCCAATGACAGGCAACACATATGTAAGCATCGAAAATCCCGACAGATCCGGGAACACGATTGCGCTACACTGGAACCCAGCACAAAGAGGCATATGACATGAGCGAGTTGACGTTCCAGCAAAAACAGGCTTATTACGACAAGGTCCGCCGGTCCAACTATCTGGCTAGTCTGCGGCTTGAAGGCTTTGACACCACCCGTGCCGACGCTGAAAAACCGCTTCCTTCGCGGGAATCGGTTATCGAAAAATATCGTCAAAACGGCCGTTAATGGTGGACAAGTACGGGGTTGGGCAAGACCCTTATTGTTACCCCGGCACTGATGTTTTGCGTAATTTGCTCAACATCCATTGTGAAGAACGGCTTCAAAAAGCAGAGCGAGAGCTCTCTGAAATCGCAATCAGCCGATTTCATCTTCTCCCCCCTCCTTATGACCTCAGCCGCTTGCAGCACGTCCATGAAGTGCTTTTTTGCGACGTCTATGATTGGGCTGGACTGCTGCGTACCGTTAACATCCAAAAAGGCGAAACATTTTTTTGCACGGCGGAGAGGATCCTCCCGGAAGCTCACAAAATTTTTCTCTCTATGGAACGCTCCGCATGGTTCGAGGGGCTGGAAAGATCAGATCTCGTAGTAAAAGTTGCCGAAGCCTACGGCGATCTGAACGTCATTCATCCTTTTCGCGAAGGCAATGGTCGTGCCCAACGCATTCTTTTTGAGCACATCATCATCAATGCTGGTTTTGCAGTAGATTGGTGGTTGATCAAGGATGAAGCCTGGATTCCGGCAAACATCGATGCTGTGGCATGCGATTACCGGGGCCTTGAGGCAATTTTTGATCGCTGCATTGGCGAAAAGCTTGCATCTTAAGTAGCAAAATTCTGGCAGTTCACACTGTTTCGTACGGAAATACTGGTACTTACTCGATAACTGAACACCCACAAAAAAGCCGCCCTCAAGAGGCGGCTTTTTCATTCACCAGAACCAAGTCTTACAACTTAGGCCCGGCAGCCTTGATCGCGTCGCTCACGTCGAACTTCTTGAAGTTCTCGATGAACAGACCGGCCAGTGCTTTGGCAGCTTCGTCGTACGCAGCCTTGTCAGCCCAGGTGTTGCGTGGGTTGAGCAGGTTGGTTTCGACGCCCGGTACGGCCAGCGGCACGTCCAGGTTGATAGTGTCCAGGTGTTCGGTTTCGGCACCGACCAGGGCACCGCTCTGGATCGCTGCGATCACCGCACGGGTGGTCGGGATGTTGAAGCGTTTGCCAACGCCGTAGCCACCGCCGGTCCAGCCGGTGTTGACCAGGTAGACCTTGGAGCCGAAGCCCTTGATGCGCTTGATCAGCAGCTCAGCGTATTCGCCAGCCGGACGCGGGAAGAACGGTGCGCCGAAGCAGGTGGAGAAGGTCGACTTGATGCCGCTGCCCGAACCCATTTCAGTCGAGCCCACCAGTGCGGTGTAGCCGGACAGGAAGTGGTAGGCCGCCTGCTCGTTGTTCAGGATCGACACTGGCGGCAGTACGCCGGTCAGGTCGCAGGTCAGGAAGATTACAGCGTTCGGCTCGCCGCCCAGGTTCTTCTCGGAACGCTTGGCAACGTGCTCCAGCGGGTAGGCCGCGCGGCTGTTCTGGGTCAGGCTGACATCGGCGTAGTCGGCATGCTTGGCATCGTCGATCACGACGTTTTCCAGGACTGCGCCGTGCTTGATGGCTTTCCAGATGACCGGCTCGTTCTTCTCGGACAAGTCGATGCACTTGGCGTAGCAGCCGCCTTCGATGTTGAAGACAACGCCTTCACCCCAGCCGTGTTCGTCGTCACCGATCAGGTAACGGCTTTCGTCGGCGGACAGGGTGGTCTTGCCGGTGCCGGACAGGCCGAAGAACAGGGTCACGTCGCCTGCTTCGCCGATGTTGGCAGCGCAGTGCATTGGCAGCACGTCGGAAGCCGGCAGCAGGAAGTTCTGCACCGAGAACATGGCTTTCTTCATTTCACCGGCGTAACGCATACCGGCGATCAGCACTTTTTTCTGGGCGAAGTTGAGGATCACGCAACCGTCAGAGTTGGTGCCGTCACGCTCAGGCACGCACTCGAAGTTGGCCACGTTCAGCACTTGCCACTCTTCACGACCGGCCGGGTTGTACTGGGCCGGGTTGATGAACAGGCAACGACCGAACAGGTTCTGCCAGGCAGTCTGGGTGGTCATCTTCACGGCCAGGTAGTGATCGTCGGCCGCGCCTACATGCACGTGGGAAACGAAATGCTCTTGCGCGTTGTTGAACGCCTCGACACGAGCCCACAGCGCGTCGAACTTGTCGGCCGGGAACTTGCGGTTGATCGGGCCCCAGGCGATTGCGTCCTGGGTGGAAGGCTCTTCAACGATGAAACGGTCGACTGGCGAACGGCCGGTGCGGTGACCGGTGCGAACTACCAGAGCGCCGGTATCGGCAAGCTCGCCTTCACCGCGTTTCAGGGCTTCTTTTACCAGATCATCAACACTCAGATCGGTGTACACGGCGTTATTGGGTTGCGTCATGAGGTTCCCCGTCGGCCAGTGGCCGAGTGTGCTCCAAACGTTTTGTAGTAGAAAGTCGTGCACTACTACCGCGAAAAAAGTGGGCCGGATTATGCCAGAAAAGCCCAAAAAGAGTAGGGCCCTCCCGTCGTAACGGCGTTATTCCGTCGTTGAGCAGTGAATTTACCTGCGCTGAACCGTTTTAGTGCCGGGTATCTGACGGCGTCTCGACGCCGGCGCCAGCGAACAATTGAGCGATATCCGCCGCATCGAACAGGTAGCGCTGGTTGCAGAACTGGCAATCGATCTCGACGCTGCCACCCTGTTCGGCCACCAATTGCTGCGCATCTTCCAGACCCAGGCTGACCAGTGCGTTGCCCGAACGCTCACGGGAGCAGCTGCAGTGGAAGCGCAGTTTCTGCACATCGAACAGACGGACCTGCTCCTCATGGTAGAGGCGATGCAGGACGGTTTCGTTGTCCAGGCTCAACAGTTCATCAGCGGTCAGGGTGTTGCCTAACGCGGTGATGTGCTGCCAGCTGGCAGCGCGCTCTTCTTCATCTTTCAGGCGATCGGCCGGCAGTTGTTGCAGCAGCAAACCACGGGCACGACGGCCGTCGGCGCACAGCTTGAAGCGGGTACCGACCTGCTGGGACATGACGAAGTAGTTGGTGAAGCAGTCGGACAGGGTTTCGCCGTCGAGGTCGACGATGCCCTGATAGCGCTGGCCTACGGTCGGGTCGATCGTCAGGGCCAGAACGCCGTTGGGCATCAGGTCGGCGAGGGTTGCGTCAGGGGCGATAAGGTCCGCCTCGTAACGGGCCAGACCACGGATCTCACGCTCGCTGGAGCACTCGATCATCAGCAGCGGAATCGGGCCTTCGGAGCGCGCCTGAAGAATCAGCAAGCCATCGAATTTCAGGGTGCCCACCAGCAGCGACGCGGCAGCCATGAATTCGCCCAGCAATTGCGCAACCGGCTCCGGATACGGGTGCTTGGCGAGCACTTCGGCATAGCTGCGTTCCAGCGACACCAGTTCGCCGCGCGTGTCGCTGTCATCGAAGATGAAGCGTTGGGTGTAATCGGTATCGAGGAAATCGGTCATAGGTCTAGGTATCTGATTTTAATGACAAAAAGGTTACAAAGAATGAAAATCCCGTGCTTCTGGCATCCATTTTGATGCCTATGTTCAGCCACGGGAGGCATTTTATGAACAATCCGGGTTTGTTCCAATCAAGGTGGAACCTCGGCCGGCTGGTTCTGTGCAATGCGGTGCCATTGGCACTACTGGCTTTCTGGTTATGGCCTACAGGCCAGATGCTGTGTGTGGTTTTCGACGAGTGGCTGTTCCGCTCACTCAATACTCCGCTGGCCAGCAACCCCATATGGCTCCACATCTGGGCAATTGCAAGTCTGCGCCCGTTCGACGTTGTCGTCGGACTGATTCTGCTGACGCTGCTGATCAAGGGCGACTGGGTGTTCAAGGCGATTGACGTACGTCGCGCGTTCTTCGGATTTTTTTCGATCCTGCTGCTGATGGTGGTGATCCGCGCGCTGTTTTCCAAATTCGCCGACCACATGGGCTGGCAGCACAACAGCCCTTCCATGGTGCTCGAAGGCGCCGTCCATATGAGCGACTACTTCCCGCATCTGGAGAAAACCTTTGAGCTGAAGGATCGCTCCAGCCAGAGCTTTCCCGGTGACCATGCTTCGGTGCTGCTGATCTGGGCGTTGTTCATGGGTGTGTTCAGTCGCTCAGCCGGCCAGTTCCTGACAGTCTGGGGCCTGGCGCTGCTGTTCATGCTGCCGCGGCTGGTGGCCGGTGCGCATTGGGGCCAGGACGATTACATCGGTGGCCTGCTGCTGGCGGTGTGGGCGTTGGGCTGGGGTTACTACACGCCGTTTGCCTATCACGCGGCGAACTTCTGGCTGAAGGTCACGGCGCCGATCTTCGGGCTGCTGGGCAAGTTGCCGGTGATTTCGCGGATGACTGTCGTGTCCGCACGATAATCGACGACCGCTGAAAAAAGTCGCAGCCTTTGACGAGTCTTGAGTCAGGATCGGCAGGCTGCGATCTTTTTTATTCTCCGCCACTGTTCCCACGAAATTTAAACAGATCCCGGCGCTGCTTCTTGCTCGGTTTGCCATCGGTAGTCACGCCCAAGGCGCCCGCCTTGCGCATCGCCGCAGCCGCCTCTCGCTTGGCGATACTGGCCTCGGTCTCGGCATACAGCGTCTGCGCTTCCGGCGCGCCACGACGCACGATCGACAGGGCTTGCACCACAACGGTCTTTTCATCGAAGCCGGTGCGAATCTCGAATTCATCGCCGATGCGTGGCTCTTTGCCAGGCTTGCAGCGCTCTCCCCGACAATGCACCTTGCCGCTTTCAATGGCGGCTTTGGCCAAGGCCCGTGTTTTATAAAAACGCGCAGCCCACAACCATTTATCGAGACGGACCTTGTCGTCCTCTTCGCTTTTTTGTGCCATGGAATTTCCTCATTCTGAAATATTGATGAACTGTACTACCGTTTCTGTCGTGCCATGAATTGTGCTGTCCCGGATTACAATGCGCACATTCCGGGGCGTGCTTGAGATGGCGCCAATCCGGGCCGTAGATATCTGTCGCCTTTTAACCACTATTCTGCGTGAATACCGCAAATCCGGCCCCCTGCGGGCTGATCGGTTTTCACCGGTTGAGCATTTTTTTGAAGACATTTGACCATTTGACCGTTGTCGGTCTGCGCGAGTGGGTGGCGCTCCCGGATCTGGGAGTCGCGGGCCTTCGGGCAAAAATCGACACCGGTGCCAGTACCTCCAGCCTGCACGCCACCGACATCGAGCCGTTCGAACGGGACGGCGAGAAGTGGGTGCGCTTCACCGCGCACCTGGGCACGGTGGTGCAGTTGCGCCACCGGCGTTGCGAAGCACCGCTGGTCACCCGCAAGACCATCAAGAGTTCCAACGGCCAGGCCCAGGTGCGCTATGTGATCAGCACCACCCTGGCCCTCGGTGATCGGGTCTGGCCGGTCGAGTTCACCCTCGCCTGCCGCAAGTCCATGCGCTATCGCCTGCTGCTCGGTTCCAAAGCCCTGATCGACGGCCAGTTGGTGGTCAATCCGGGCATCAAGTATGTACAAGACAAGCCGGTGTTCCCGGTATCTACCTCCTCCACAGGTGTTGCATGAAGATCGCTGTGCTGTCGCGGAATCCGCGTCTGTATTCCACCCGCCGTCTGGTCGAAGCCGGAACCGAACGCGGGCATGAAATGGTAGTGATCGACACCTTGCGCGCCTACATGAACATCGCCAGCCACAAACCGCAGATCCACTATCGCGGCAAGCCGCTGGAAGGCTTCGATGCGGTGATCCCGCGGATCGGCGCGTCGGTGACGTTTTATGGCTGCGCGGTGCTGCGGCAGTTCGAAATGATGGGGGTGTTTCCGCTCAACGAATCGGTGGCCATCGCCCGTTCCCGGGACAAGCTGCGTTCGCTGCAATTGCTGTCACGCCGGGGCATCGGCCTGCCGGTGACCGGGTTCGCCCACTCGCCGGACGACATTCCCGACCTGATCGACATGGTCAACGGTGCGCCATTGGTGATCAAGGTACTGGAAGGCACCCAGGGCATCGGCGTGGTGCTGTGCGAAACCGCAACGGCGGCGGAGTCGGTGATCGAGGCGTTCATGGGCCTGAAACAGAACATCATGGTGCAGGAATACATCAAGGAAGCGGGCGGCGCAGACATCCGCTGCTTCGTGGTCGGTGACAAGGTCATCGCGGCGATGAAGCGTCAGGCCAAGCCAGGGGAATTCCGCTCCAACCTGCACCGGGGTGGCAGCGCCAGCCTGATCAAGATCACCCCGGAAGAACGCATGACCGCATTGCGCGCCGCCAAGGTCATGGGCCTGGCGGTGGCGGGTGTGGATATCCTGCGTTCGAATCACGGGCCGCTGGTGATGGAAGTGAACTCGTCACCGGGCCTGGAAGGGATCGAGACCACCACCGGCAAGAATGTGGCGGGGATCATCATCGAGCATCTCGAGAAGAATGGCGGGCCGAACATGACCCGCACCAAAGGCAAGGGTTGAACCTGGAATCAGGCGGCCGCCAGGCCGCCTGAAACTTAAACCGCGTCCCGCGGCAGCATCAATCCCAACGGCAAGCGCACCCGCGCCTCCAGCCCGCCCCCGGAGCGGTTGCGCAGTTCGACATTGCCGCCGTGCATCGAAGCAATCCGTTTCACGATCGCCAGACCCAGCCCGGTGCCCTTCCCGCCCCGCGCCCGATCGCCACGAGTGAACGGGTTGAAGATCGCTTCAAGCTCCGACGGATCGATCCCTGCCCCACGGTCCATCACGCTCAGTACCACGTACGGCGCACTGGTGTCGCCGGACACATAAGCCGCGACGTCCACACTGCCGCCGGCATGATTCAACGCGTTGCCGATCAGGTTGTTCAACAGACGCTTCATCGACACCCGGCGCAGCGGGAACGGCTGGATCGGTTCCAGACGCAAGCGCACTTTCTCTTCACTCTGGTTGTACGGCGCCGCGACTTCGCGCACCAGATCGCTCAGGTCCACTTCTTCCACGGATTCGTCCCGACCATCGCGAATGAACGCGAGGAACTGGTCGAGAATCGCATCCATGTCTTCAATGTCGCGCACCATGTCATCGGTCAGGTCGGTGCGGTCGCCCATCAACTCCAGTGACAGTCGTAGACGGGTCAGCGGCGTCCGCAGGTCATGGGAAACCCCGGCGAGCATCAGTTCACGCTCACGTCCAGCCTGTTCGACGTCCTCGGCCATCTGGTTGAAGGCACGATAAACCTCGGTCATTTCGCTGGGTGTATCGCTGATCGGCAGGCGCACGCTGCGGCCCTGACCGAGTTGCCGGGCGGCATACACCAGACGCTTCAACGGCTGGTTGAGCTGACTGACGAAGATCCATGCGGAAGCGGTCGAGAGCAGACCGATGGCGAGGAACCAGCCGAGCACGTTCCAGATTTTCTGGCCGCGCAACGGGTGCGGGTACAACGGCACTTTCAGCCAGCCATCACCCAGGCTCGGCGCGCGCACCCATAATGCCGGCGGCGAATGCATGCGCAGTCGAACCTCGGTGTCCGCCCCCAGTTCCGCCTGCATCTGCCGCTGGTAGATTTCGCTGTACGGCCAGTGCTGTTCGCCTTCCGGCACACCGGCGCCGACCACCCGGATCAGAGTCGCGGCATCGGCGATCTTCGCGCGGTTTTCTTCATCGGCGGCCCAATAGGCACGCAGCGTCAGGGCAACACCGTGGCTATATTGGCGATCCACCAGCACGTCCTCGTTCATCAGCAGATAAACCAGGGTCAGTGCCTTGGAAAACAATACGACGATGAGCACCAGCCAAAGGGTGCGGGAGAAGAAGCTTTGGGGGAACCAGACAGGGGTTTTCATGGATAACCGCTACGCACTTGCAGGAGCGAGCAATGCTCGCATATTGCGGATAACGAGTCTGCGGAGCCGGCACTTTCGACCGTTTCCCGCAGACCCGCTCCTACAAATCACCCGTCACTTGGTGGAGTTGCCATCCGGCACGAACACATATCCCACGCCCCAGACAGTCTGGATGTAGCGCGGCTTGGACGGATCGGGTTCGATCATCCGGCGCAGACGGGAAATCTGCACGTCAATGGAACGCTCCAGGGCATCCCACTCCCGGCCACGGGCCAGGTTCATCAGCTTGTCGCGGGTCAGCGGCTGACGGGCGTTCATCACCAGGGCCTTGAGTACCGCAAACTCACCGGTGGTGAGCATGTGCACTTCGTCGCCGCGCTTGAGTTCGCGGGTGGCCAGGGACAACACGTAGTCGCCGAACGTGACGTTCTCTTCTTCACTGCCCGGCGCGCCCGGCACCGGTGCGGCCTGCCGGCGCAGCACCGCTTTGACACGGGCCATCAGTTCGTCCGGGTTGAACGGCTTGGCCAGGTAATCGTCGGCGCCCAGTTCCAGGCCCTTGATCCGGCTCAGTTCGTCGCCCTTGGCGGTGAGCATGATGATCGGGATCTGATTGTTCGCGCCACGCAGACGACGGCAAGCGGTCAGGCCGTCTTCGCCCGGCAGCATCAGGTCGAGAACGACCAGGTTGAACACTTCACGGGACAGCAGACGATCCATCTGCTCGGTGTTCGGTACGGCGCGGGCACGGTAGCCCTTGCTGACGAAGAAGCGTTCCAGCAGGCTGCTCAGCCCCGGATCGTCGTCAACAATAAGAATTTTTTCGCCTTCAGCAGTTTGTGCAGTGCTGCTCATTGGATGCTCCTTTTAGCTCGGCGCGCATTATGGCGTAGCTGCCGTTATACGCACCGTGTGCATTGTTAGCAGATTTTTCCTTCACTGCCAGAAAACCGGGGCTTGAGCCTACAGACCGTGTCGCCCCCGAATGACAGAACGCCGGTTATAATGCGCGGCCTTTTGTGCCAGGCAACGTCTGAATCGTTACCGCAGGTGGCCGTCCTTTATTTTCCGGGTGGCCGCA
This sequence comes from Pseudomonas sp. 91RF, assembly GCF_003576265.1. NCBI lineage: Bacteria > Pseudomonadati > Pseudomonadota > Gammaproteobacteria > Pseudomonadales > Pseudomonadaceae > Pseudomonas > Pseudomonas sp. 91RF. The sequence goes on along the minus strand of NZ_QWFC01000032.1, from coordinate 180,552 downwards.
GTAATTGTTCGATTTCACGGGTCAATGGGATGCCTTTTGACCCAGGCAGCGGCAAGCGTCAGGCCGCCCCACCAGACTCCGGGCCCTTATTTATGCGCCTGCGAGCCTGCTTTCACAATTTGTCAGGTGGTTTTATGGACAGCATCAACAGCCGCATCGCCGAGGAACTCGGCGTACGCCCGCAACAGGTCGAAGCGGCCGTCGCGCTACTCGATGAAGGCTCTACCGTTCCCTTCATCGCCCGTTACCGGAAAGAAGTGACCGGCAGCCTCGATGACACTCAGTTGCGTCATCTGGAAGAGCGTCTGCGCTACCTGCGAGAACTCGACGAACGGCGCATCAGCATCCTTTCCAGCATCCAGGAGCAGGGCAAACTCACCCCTGAGCTGGAGCGCGAAATCAAACTCGCCGACACCAAGACCCGCCTCGAAGACTTGTACCTGCCGTACAAGCAGAAGCGCCGCACCAAGGGCCAGATCGCCCTGGAAGCCGGCCTCGGCGAGCTGGCCGACGGCCTGTTCAACGATCCGAGCCTGACCCCGGAAGCCGAAGCCGCACGCTTCATCAACGCCGAAAAAGGCGTGGCCGACGCCAAGGCAGCGCTGGAAGGCGCCAAGTACATCCTCATGGAGCGTTTCGCCGAAGACGCCAACCTGCTGGACAAACTGCGCAACTATTTGAAGCAGGAAGCCACCCTCAGCGCCCGCGTCATCGCCGGCAAGGAAGAGGAAGGCGCCAAGTTCCGCGACTACTTCGAACACGACGAACCACTGAAAAGCATGCCGTCGCACCGCGCGCTGGCGATTTTCCGTGGCCGCAACGAAGGCATTCTCAGCTCTGCGCTGAAAGTCGGCGAAGAGCTGCCGGGCACCCTGCACCCATGCGAAGGCATGATAGGCCAGCACGTCGGCATCCAGAACCAGAACCGTCCGGCCGACAAATGGCTGGGTGAAGTGGTGCGCTGGACCTGGAAGGTCAAGCTCTACACCCACCTGGAAACCGATCTGCTCGGCGAGCTGCGCGACGGCGCTGAAACCGAGGCGATCAACGTGTTCGCCCACAACCTGCACGACCTGCTGCTGGCCGCCCCGGCCGGCCCGCGCGCCACCCTGGGCCTCGACCCGGGCCTGCGCACCGGCTGCAAGGTCGCGGTGGTCGACTCCACCGGCAAGCTGCTGGATCACGCCACGGTTTACCCGCACGTGCCGCACAACAAGTGGGATCAGACCATCGCCATCCTGGCCGCCCTGTGCGCCAAGCACTCGGTCGATCTGATCGCCATCGGCAACGGCACCGCCAGCCGTGAGACCGACAAACTGGCCATCGAACTGATCAAAAAATATCCAGCGATGAAAATGACCAAGGTCATGGTCTCCGAAGCCGGCGCATCGGTGTACTCGGCCTCAGAACTGGCGGCCAAGGAATTCCCGGATCTCGACGTGTCGATCCGTGGCGCCGTGTCCATCGCCCGCCGTCTGCAGGATCCACTGGCCGAACTGGTGAAAATCGATCCGAAATCCATCGGTGTCGGCCAGTACCAGCACGACGTGTCGCAGCTGAAACTGGCGCGCGGTCTGGACGCCGTGGTCGAGGACTGCGTGAACGCCGTGGGCGTGGACGTGAACACCGCGTCCGTGGCGCTGCTGGCGCGGATCTCCGGCCTCAACGCGACCCTGGCGCAAAACATCGTGACTCACCGTGACGAACACGGCGCGTTCAAGACCCGCGCTGCGCTGAAAAAAGTCGCGCGTCTGGGCGAGAAAACCTTCGAACAGGCCGCCGGCTTCCTGCGCGTGATGAACGGCGACAACCCGCTGGATTCTTCGGCCGTTCACCCGGAAGCCTATCCGCTGGTGCAACGCATCGCCGCTGAAACCGACCGCGACATCCGCTCGCTGATCGGCGACGCCTCGTTCCTCAAGCGTCTGGATCCGAAGAAGTTTACCGACGAGACCTTCGGTCTGCCCACCGTCACCGACATCCTGCAGGAGCTGGAAAAGCCGGGCCGCGACCCGCGTCCGGAGTTCAAGACCGCCGAGTTCCAGGAAGGCGTCGAGGACCTGAAGGACCTGCAACTGGGGATGATCCTCGAAGGCGTGGTGACCAACGTGACCGCGTTCGGCGCGTTCGTCGACATCGGCGTACACCAGGACGGTCTGGTACACATCTCGGCGCTGTCGGAGAAATTCATCAAGGATCCGCGCGAAGCAGTGAAAGCCGGTGACGTGGTGAAAGTGAAGGTCATGGAAGTCGACATCCCGCGCAAACGCGTCGGCCTGTCGATGCGCATGAGCGACACGCCGGGCGAGAAGATCGACGGTGCCCGTGGTTCGCGTCCGGGCTCGGCGCCACGCCAGTCGCAGGGTTCGGCTCCGCGCAAGGAAAGCACCCCGGCGGCTCCGGCGAACAACGCCATGGCATTGCTGTTCGCCAACGCCAAGCAGTTGAAGAAACGCTGATGGAGATTCCGGCCGGGCTCGTCGAGAGCGCGTTTTTCAAGCTGTTGGGTTGCCGCCTGCACAGCCTGGAAACCGGGGTGGCGCAAGTCGCCCTGGCGCTGGAACCGGAACTGCGCAACCGCGGCGGCAAGCTGCACGGCGGCGCGCTGTTCAGTCTGGTCGATATCGCCATGGGGCTGGCCTGTTCCAGCACCCACGGCTTTGGCCAGCAGAGCGCGACCATCGAGTGCAAGATCAACTACATCCGCGCCGTCTCCGAAGGCGAGGTGATGTGCACGGCGCGGGTGATCCACCCGGGCCGGCGCACGCTGGTGGTCGAAGCCGACGTGATGCAGGGCGACAAACTGGTCGCAAAAGCGCAAGGCACGTTCGCTGTCCTGTAGCTACTCGTCATCGATTTGAGTTAATTTCGGCGCTGTGATCGCAGCGTCGGAGTTTTCCTCGCCCGCGTCTGCCAGATTCAGGGACTGAAGTTGGCGTTTGCAATGGGGCTTTCATGGCCCGAAAACCAGGCGAAAACGCCAGTTTCAACTTCACCCTTGTAGACCGTCCTGCCCACCCCCATATTGGGGCGACTGACGCGTGAAGGAATCCAAATTGAGCGAACTTCTCAACCGCCGCCTGGCTCTGCTCGGTGAGCGCGCCAACCTCTCTCTGCTCGAACAGTGCCTGCACGGCATCGAACGTGAATGCCTGCGCGTGACCGGCGAGGGTCGACTGGCGCAAACGCCGCACCCCGAAAGCCTGGGTTCCGCGCTGACCAACGAACAGATCACCACCGACTATTCCGAGTCGCTGCTGGAATTCATCACGCCTGCCCTGCCCGATCCGGCCGACACCCTGGCGAGCCTGGACAAGATTCATCGCTTCGCCTACAGCAAGCTCGGCAACGAGTATCTGTGGAGTCCATCGATGCCGTGCCCGTTGCCGGCCGAGGAAGATATCCCGATCGCCTATTACGGCACCTCCAACATCGGTCAGCTCAAGTATGTCTACCGCAAGGGCCTGGCCCTGCGTTACGGCAAGACCATGCAGTGCATCGCCGGGATTCACTACAACTTCTCCCTGCCGGAAAAACTCTGGCCGCTGCTGAAAGAAGCCGAAGGCTTCGTCGGCACCGACCGGGATTTCCAGTCGTCGTCCTATATCGCACTGATCCGCAACTTCCGTCGATACAGCTGGCTGCTGATGTACCTGTTCGGTGCTTCGCCGGCGCTGGATGCGGGATTCCTGCGCGGCCGTTCGCATCAGCTGGAACAACTGGACCCGGACACTCTGTACCTGCCTTACGCCACCAGCCTGCGCATGAGTGACCTCGGTTACCAGAGCAACGCCCAGGCTGGCCTGACCCCTTGCTACAACGACCTGGCCAGCTACACCGACAGCCTGCGCAAGGCGGTGGCCACGCCATACGCGCCGTACGTCGAAGTCGGCACGCACCAGGATGGCGAGTGGGTGCAACTGAACACCAACATCCTGCAGATCGAAAACGAGTACTACTCGAACATCCGCCCGAAACGCGTGACCTACACCGGCGAGCGGCCGATCCAGGCCTTGATGGCCCGTGGCATCCAGTATGTCGAAGTGCGCTGCCTGGACATCAACCCGTTCCTGCCGATGGGCATCGATCTGACAGAATCGCGCTTCCTCGACGCGTTCCTGCTGTACTGCGCGCTGAACGACAGCCCGCTGCTGACCAACATCAGCTGCGGCAACGCTACATCGAACTTCCTCAGCGTGGTCAAGGAAGGTCGCCGCCCGGGCCTGCAATTGCAGCGCGACGGTCAACCGGTCGGCATGAAGGAATGGGCGGCGGAGCTGCTGGAAAAAATCGCTCCGCTGGCCGCGCTGCTGGATCAGAGCCATGGCGGCGATGCCCACAGCAAGGCCCTCGACGCGCAACTGGCCAAGGTCAAGGATTCGTCCCTGACGCCTTCGGCCCAGGTGCTGGCGGCCATGGCCGAGCACAAGGAAAGCTTCGCGCAATTCTCCCTGCGCCAGAGCCAGGCCCACGCCGAGTTCTTCCGCAGCGAACCGTTGGCAGCTGACGAACAGGCGACGTTTGAAGAACTGGCGCGCTCGTCGCTGGCGCAACAGGCTGAGCTGGAGCAGAACGAGGTGGGCGATTTCGACGTGTTTGTCGGGTCGTATCAGGCGAGCATTCTGGCGATCAGCAACTGACATCAGAAGGTTCTTCGAACCTTTTCGCGAGCAGGCTCGCTCCCACATTGGATTGCAATCTCCTGTGGGAGCGAGCCTGCTCGCGAATGACCGCGCAGCGGCTACGCTTAGATTTTTCCGCTCATAAGCTAAGTCTAAAAAGTTATTTATTTTTAGTTTCTTAGATCATTTAGTCTCCTTTCACGCCGATCCTCGGTCGCCTGATATGGAGCTCTTAAATGAAACTGAATGTCCCGCTTCGCCTGCTGGCCGTGGCCTCTCTGGCTGCTGCGAGTTTCCTGGCCCAGGCCGCCGACCTCACCGTCGCCTACCAGACCACCGTCGACCCGGCAAAAGTCGCCCAGGCCGACGGCGCCTACGAGAAAGCCACCAAAGCCGACATCAGCTGGCGCAAGTTCGACAACGGTGCGGACGTCATCTCGGCCATCGCTTCCGGCGATGTGCAGATCGGTTACCTCGGCTCCAGCCCGCTGACCGCAGCCGTCACCCGTAAAGTCCCGGTGGAAACCTTCCTCATCGCCACCCAGATCGGCGCCGCCGAAGCGCTGGTCGCCCGCGACGGCGCCGGCATCAAGACGCCGCAGGATCTGGTCGGCAAGAAAATCGCCGTGCCGTTCGTGTCCACCGGTCACTACAGCCTGCTGGCCGCGCTGAAGCACTGGAACATCGATCCTTCGAAAGTCACCGTTCTCAACCTCGCCCCGCCGGCGATCATTGCCGCATGGAAGCGCGGTGACATTGACGCCACCTACGTCTGGGATCCGGCGCTGGGCGTGGCCAAGGAAAACGGCAAAGTGCTGATCACTTCCGGTGAACTGGCCAAGTTCGGTGCGCCGACCTTCGACGCCTGGATCGTGCGCAAGGACTTCGCCGAGAAGCACCCGGAAATCGTCACCGCGTTCGCCAAGGTCACCCTCGACGCCTACGCCGACTACCGCAAGGATCCGAAAGCCTGGCTGGCCAACCAGAGCAACGTCGACAAACTGGTAAAACTGTCCGGCGCCAAGGCCAGCGACATCCCATTGCTGCTGCAGGGCAACGTCTACCCGCTGGCGGCGGATCAGGTCAATGACCTCGGCGCGCCGACCACCAAAGCCATCACCGACACCGCTGCGTTCCTCAAGGAGCAAGGCAAGGTCGAAGCGGTTCTGCCGGACTACGCGCCGTATGTCACCCCCAAGTACATCACCAACTGATCGGGAGTTAACTGCGATGGCCTTGCTACAACTGGAGCGCATCAGCGCACAGTATCCCGGCAGCCCGGAACCGGTACTGTCCGACATTTCCCTGACCCTCGGCCCTCAGCAATTGCTGGTGGCCCTCGGCCCGTCCGGCAGTGGCAAGACTTCGCTGTTGAACCTGATTGCCGGTTTCGTCGAACCGAGCGCCGGGCGCATTACCCTGGACGGCGTGCCGGTCAAAGGCCCGAGCGCCGAGCGCGGCGTGGTGTTCCAGGACGACGCCCTGCTGCCCTGGCAGGACGTGCTGGCCAACGTCGCCTTCGGTCTGGAGCTGGCCGGTGCGGCCAAGGACAAACGCGAACAGATCGCCCGGGAAATGCTCGCGCTGGTCGATCTCTCCGGTTTTGAAAAGCGTCGCATCTGGCAGCTCTCCGGCGGCCAGAAGCAACGTGTCGGCCTGGCCCGCGCCCTTGCCGCCGACCCGCGCGTACTGCTGATGGACGAACCCTTCGGTGCCCTCGACGCCTTTACCCGCGAACAGATGCAGGAGCTGTTGCTGCAAGTCTGGCAACGCACCGCCAAACCGGTGTTCCTGATTACCCACGACATTGAAGAAGCGGTGTTCCTCGCCACTGACCTGATTTTGCTGGCACCGAATCCGGGGCAGATCGTCGAGCGCCTGCACCTGGATTTCGGCAAGCGCTACGCCGCCGGCGAATCGGCGCGGTCGATCAAGTCCGATCCGCGCTTCATCGAAACCCGCGAACACGTGCTCGCCAAAGTGTTCTCGCAACGCAGCGCCGTTCAACGGCAGGAGCGCGCATGAGCAGTTACGACGTTTCTGCCACCGCAGTGAAACCCGCCGCCACGTCGGTGGCGATTCCCGTGCGCCGCAGCCTCAGCACCCGCTGGATCAGCCTGCTGACCCTGTTCGCGTTGCTGGTGATCTGGTGGGCGGTGACGGCCTCCGGTCTGATCGAACCGCTGTTCCTGCCACCACCGTCAGCCGTGCTGCAAAAAGGCTGGTTGCTGGCGACCACGGGCTACATGGATTCGACGTTGTGGCAGCACTTGGGCGCGAGCCTGAGCCGCATCGGCCTGGGCCTCGGCTTTGCGATTTTGACCGCCGTGCCAGTAGGCATTGCCATCGGCGCCAACCGCATCGCCCGTGGCGTGCTGGATCCGCTGATCGAGTTCTACCGGCCGATTCCGCCACTCGCCTATCTGCCGTTGATCGTGATCTGGTGCGGCATCGGCGAGTTGTCGAAAGTACTGCTGATCTACCTGGCGATTTTCGCCCCGATCGCGATTGCCACCGCCACCGGCGTGCGCACCGTCGACCCGGCCAAACTGCGCGCCGCTCAGTCGCTGGGCGCTACCCGCGCACAACTGATCCGCCACGTGATTTTGCCCAGCGCCCTGCCGGACATTCTGACCGGTGTGCGCATCGGGCTGGGCGTCGGCTGGTCGACCCTGGTCGCTGCCGAATTGATCGCGGCCACCAGCGGCCTGGGCTTCATGGTGCAGTCGGCTGCGCAATTCCTGGTCACCGATGTGGTGGTGCTGGGGATTCTGGTCATCGCCCTGATCGCCTTCGCCATGGAAATGGGCCTGCGCGCCCTGCAACGCAAACTTGTGCCGTGGCACGGCCAGGCCCACTGATTTTTTCAGCACTGACTACCCCGACAGTTTCGGGGCCCCGGAATTGAAGAGAACCACCATGAGCAGCCTGAACATCACCCCGTTAAGCTCGGCCCTCGGCGCACAGATCAGCGGCGTCGATATCAGCCAGCCGCTGAGCCTGGAACAGCGCGACGCCATCGAGCAGGCACTGCTCAAATATCAGGTGCTGTTCTTCCGCAATCAGCCGATCGAGCCGTCGCAACAGGCGCGCTTCGCCCACTATTTCGGCGACCTGCACATTCACCCGATCTACCCGAACGTGCCGGAACAACCGGAAGTGCTGATCCTCGACACCGCCGTCACCGACGTGCGCGACAACGCGATCTGGCACACCGACGTGACCTTCCTGCCGACCCCGGCCATGGGCGCGGTGCTCAGCGCCAAGCTGTTGCCGGAGTTTGGTGGCGACACGCTGTGGGCCAGCGGGATTGCCGCGTATGAAGCGCTGTCGACGCCGATGAAGGCGATGCTCGAAGGGCTGACCGCGACTCACGATTTCACCCGCTCGTTTCCGCTGGAGCGTTACGGCAACACGCCGGAAGCACTGGCGCAATGGGAAGAGGCACGGCGCAAGAATCCACCGCTGTCACATCCAGTGATCCGCACGCACCCGGTGAGCGGGCGCCGCTCGCTGTTCGTCAACGAAGGCTTCACGTCGAAGATCAATGAGCTGTCGGAGACCGAGAGTGAAGCGGTGCTGAAGTTTCTGTTCGCCCATTCGACGCGGCCGGAATTCACCATTCGCTGGCGCTGGCAGAAGGATGACATCGCGTTCTGGGACAACCGCGTGACGCAGCATTACGCGGTGGATGATTACCGCCCGGCGCGGCGGGTGATGCAGCGGGCGACGGTGTTGGGGGATGTGCCGTTTTTTCGTTGAGCCTTTTTGATCGTTCCCACGCTCCGCGTGGGAACGATCAGCGTTCTGTTATTCCGCCGTCGAAGGCTTTTCCCAAAGATTGATCCCACCCTCCTGGGCAAACCGGTCAATCTCCGCCAACTCCTGCGCACTGAAACTCAGATTTTTCAACGCCCCGACGTTCTCGACAATCTGCTCCGGCCGGCTCGCGCCGATCAGCGCCGAGGTCACTCGCGGATCCCGCAGCGTCCACGCCAATGCCAGTTGCGCTAGGCTCTGGCCACGACGTTTGGCGATTTCATTCAACGCCCGCACGTGGGCGATGTTGGCCTCGGACAAGTGCGAAGACAGCAACGAACCACCGCCCGGCCGATTGACCCGCGCATCCGCCGGTACGCCGTTGAGGTACTTGTCGGTAAGCAGACCTTGCGCCAGCGGGGTGAATGCAATCACGCCGGTGCCAAGTTCGTCGGTAGTGTCGAGCAGGTCCTTTTCCACCCAACGGTTGAGCAGGTTATAGGCCGGCTGATGAATCAACAACGGCACTTTCCACTCTTTGAGCAGCGCGGCGATTTCACGGGTTTTCACCCCGGAGTACGACGAGATGCCGATGTACAGCGCCTTGCCCTGCTGCACCGCCGTGGCGAGAGCGCTGGCGGTTTCTTCCAGCGGGGTGTCCGGGTCGAAGCGGTGCGAATAGAAGATATCCACATAGTCCAGACCGAGGCGTTGCAGGCTCTGGTCGAGGCTCGCCAGCACGTATTTACGCGAACCGCCGCCCTGGCCGTAAGGGCCGGGCCACATGTCCCAACCAGCCTTGCTGGAGATGATCAGCTCATCGCGGTACTGCTTGAAGTCTTCGCGCAGCAGGCGACCGAAATTGGTCTCGGCGCTGCCGTAGGGCGGGCCGTAGTTGTTGGCCAGGTCGAAGTGGTTGATGCCCAGATCGAACGCCGTGCGCAGCAACGCGCGCTGAGTGTCGATCGGCGTACTGTCGCCGAAGTTGTGCCACAGGCCCAGGGACAGCGCCGGCAATACCAGACCGCTGCGTCCGACGCGGCGGTAAGGGATGGAGTCATAGCGGTTTTCGGCAGCGGTGTAAGTCATCGAATCCTCTCTTGTCGGTCTTGTCTGAAAACTCTGAAGGTCGCTCCGACCTTATCGCCAGCAGGCTGGCTCCCACATGGAAATGCGTTCTCCTGTGGGAGCCAGCCTGCTGGCGATTGATCGCAAAGCGGTCAGGCAAATCTGTTGCCGGGCCGGGCGAGGCCAAGGTTCTGGCGCAAGGTCCGGCCCTCGTATCCGGTTCTGAACAGCCCGCGCCGTTGCAGTTCCGGGACCACGCCGTTGGCGAAGTCTTCGAGCCCGCCGGGCAGGTGCGGCACCAGCACGTTGAAGCCGTCCGCCGCGCCCTGCTCGAACCATTCCTGCAAACGATCGGCAATCTGCGCCGGCGTACCGACGACGCTGTAATGCCCGCGACCACCAGCGATTCTGCGACCCAGTTCGGCCAGCGTCAGATGTTCGCGGCCGGCCAGTTCGGTCAGCAGTTTCTGTCGGCTCTGCTGGCCGCTTTCAGTCAGCGGCAAGTCCGGCAGCGGCCCGTCCAGCGGGTACTTCGACAGATCGAAGTTACCCAGCATACGCCCAAGCAGAGCGACGCCAACCTCGGGTTCGACCAATTGCTGAAACGTTTCACATTTTTCCTGCGCTTCGGCTTCCGTCTGTCCGACCACGACAAACACGCCGGGCATGATTTTCAGCGAATCGGCGCTGCGCCCGTACTTCGGCAAGCGGCCCTTGAGGTCGGCGTAGAACGCCTGAGCGCTGGCCAGCGAGGTTTGCGCGGTGAACACCACTTCGGCCGTCTGCGCCGCCAGTTCACGCCCGGTTTCCGACGAGCCGGCTTGCACGATCACCGGCTGACCCTGTGGCGAACGCGCGACATTCAGCGGACCTTTGACCTTGAAGTGCTCGCCGACGTGATTCAGCACGTGCAGCTTTTCCGGGTCGTAATACGCGCCACTGGTCTTGTCGCGGAGGAAGGCATCGTCCTGCCAACTGTCCCAGAGCCCGGTCACCACCTGATGAAATTCCCGGGCGCGGCTGTAGCGTTCGGCGTGGCCGATGTGTTCCTCGCGGCCAAAATTCTGTGCTTCGGCGGCATTGTCCGAAGTCACCAGATTCCACCCCGCTCGCCCGCCGGACAGGTGATCGAGGGACGCGAATTTACGCGCCACGTGGTACGGCTCGTTGTAGCTGGTGGTGGCGGTGGCGATCAGGCCGATGTGCTCGGTCACTGCGCTCAACGCCGAGAGCAAGGTCAGTGGCTCGAAGTGATCCGAACGGGCCATGCGGCTGGCGATGTCGTGAGTTGGCGCGGCGACGCTGTCGGCGACGAACAACGTGTCGAACTTCGCCGCCTCGGCAATCTGCGCCAGGCGTTTGTAATGGGCGAAATCCAGTCCGGCGTTGGCCGGTACGTCCGGATGACGCCACGCGGCGACGTGGTGCCCGGTGGCCATGAGGAACGCGCCGAGTTTCAACTGTCTGCTCATCTCAGAAGTCCTTGCGCAGTTGCACGCCGAAGTAGCGCTCGTCGTCGCGGGGAACGGCGCGGTAGATGTAGTTGCCGCCGCTGGCGAGCAACGGCGAATAGGACTTGTCGGTGAGGTTCTTGCCCAGCAATGCCACGCGCCAGCCGTTGGTGTAATCGGCCAAGGCCACACTGGCATTCCAGAGTCCGTAGGCGCCCTGCTTGGTGTCGGCGTTCTGGCTGAGGTCGTACTGCACTTCGCTCTGCCAGCTGTAGTCGGTGCCGAGTTCGATATCCAGGCCGTTTTCCAGCGGGATGGTGTAGTCGGCCCGCACGTAGCTTTTCCAGTCCGGACTGAACGGCAACGGCTTGCCGTTAACGTTGCACGACGCCGCCGCGCCCGCCGGGCAGGCGAACTGGTCGATGCGGGCGCGGGTGTAGGCCAGTGCACCGGAGAACTTCAGTTGCTGGGTCGCCTGCAGGGCGTAATCAAGTTCCACGCCTTCGGTGCTGACGCTGCCGGCGTTGATCAGGCGCGTCACCACTTGCCCGGCGACGGTGTCGAAAAAGTTCGCCTGGTAGTTGTCGTAGTCGCTGTGGAAAACCGCGAGGTTGGTGGTCAGGCGATTGTTCCAGGCCGAGGCTTTGATCCCCGCCTCCCAGGTATTGGAGGTTTCCGGTTTCAGCGCCTCGGTATCACGCGGCTGCATGTTGAAGAACACGTTGTAGGCCGGGCCTTTGTAGCCGCGCGAATAGGTCAGATACGTGGTGACGGTATCGCTCAGGTCGTACTGCAAACCGAGCCGGCCGGACCAGCCGTCCTCGTCCACCGAACCGGAACTGCGGGTGGCTGGTTGAATGCCGCTGACGGTGGTGGCGGAAGTGGAGACGCGACGGTGATCGTATTCGAGATCGTCGTGGGTGTAGCGCAGGCCGGCGATGCCTCGGAAGTCCGAAGTGAAGTTCAGCGTGCTTTCGCCGAACACCGCGTAGCTGTCGCTGGTGGTGCTGTAGTCAGCGACGCCGCGATCGGTGCGCGTGGTGGTGGTCAGCGTGCGCTGATAGGTCTCGTCATCCTTGCCGTGCATGTAGAACAGGCCGCCGACGTATTCGAGGAACCCGCCTTTCGGCGACGCCAAACGCAGCTCCTGCGAGTACTGGTCGAAGGCCAGGTCGCCCTTGTCCGCCGTGCCGGGAAACGCCGCCGTTACTGTTCCGAGGCGGTCGCCGTCCTGATACTGGGTGTTGTCCCAGCCGCGCCACGCGGTGATCGACGTCAGGGTGTAATCGCCGAGTTGCCAGTCGAGCTGGCCGGACAGGCCCTTGTTGGTGTCTTCGACGTGGGTGCGGGTGTCGGTGTTGATGTCGCGGTTATGGCTGGTGGCGCTGACCGGGCTCAGTGCATTGGCGAAGGCCGGGGTCAGAGACTTGGTGACGACGCCATTGGGGCCGTCATCGTGGGACTGCATGTAGTCGGCGATCAGCGTGAAGGTGACGTCGTCGTTCGGGGTGAATTCCAGTTTGCCGCGCACGCCACGATGGTTGTAACCGTTGACCTCCTGGCCGTTGTGCTTGTTATCGACATTGCCGTCGTAAGTGCCGAACAAGGTGCTGATCGAGCCCTTGAGCGTGTCCGGGATCAGGCTGCCGCCGATGCCGAAACGGGTGCGGCTTTCGTTGCCGCTGTAGTACGACTGATCGATGTAACCGTGGGTCTCCGCGGTCGGTGCCTTGCTGGTGATGTTCAGCACGCCGGCCGAGGCGTTCTTGCCGAACAACGTACCTTGCGGACCGCGCAAGACTTCGACGCGCTCCAGATCCAACAGATCCAGAGTCGACTGACCAGGACGGGCGTAGACCACGCCATCGATCACCGTGGCCACGGTCGGCTCGACGCCCGGCGAGGTGGAAATCGTCCCCACGCCACGCACGAACAGCGAGGTGTCCTTGTTCGATGCGCCGGTGCGGAAGTTCAGCGACGGCACTTGCTGGACGATGCTCGCCACGCTGTTGCGGTTGTCGCGCTCCAGTTGCTCGCCGTCGATCACCGACACCGCCACCGGCACCTTTTGCAGCGACTCTTCGCGGCGGGTGGCGGTGACTGTGACGGACTTGAGTGTCGGCTCCTGATCGGTGCTGTCGGCGGCGAACGCGGCGGGTAGCGGCAGCGCGGCCAGCCCGGTGAGTAACCAGCCCGCAGCGCGGATCGATTGCGCCAGTTTGTGTGTCGCCCCAGGAATATTGTGCATGTTTGCCCGCTCGAAAAGTTGCCCTGAACCGCTGTCGTTCTGCGACGACAACGCCTGTCTCGGTGTCTTGGGCATTCGCTCGAGCGAGTAGCAGACAACGCGCTTTGTTAGCGCTAACATCGCCAGTATTGGCAAGCCGGACATAGAGCGTCCAATACTGAAAAATTACTTTTATATGCGTTTTTGTTTTTAAGAAGGATCGAGCCTTGAGCGAAGAAAAGCCCCGCAAACGCCGTGGCGCCGGTCGCGTGACCCTCAACGCGGTGGCGCGCCAGGCCGGTGTTTCGGCGATCACCGTGTCGCGCTACTTCAATCAGCCGGAGCAGGTCTCGCCCGAACGCCGCGAGCGGATCGCGGCGGTGGTCGCCGAGCTGGGTTATGTGCCGAACCTGGTGGCCGGCGGGCTCGCCTCGGCGCGGGGAAAAATCGTCGGCATGGTGATCCCGAACATCTCCGGGCCGATCTTCGCCAACACCATTCAAGGCTTCAGCGACACCCTCAGCCGTCACGGATATCAGCTTCTTCTGGCATCGAGTTACTTCAGCACTGAGCAAGAAGAAAACGCGGTACGGGCCTTCCTCGGCTGGTCGCCGGCAGCGCTGGTAGTCACCAGCCACTTCCACAGCACGGGCACGGAAAAGATGCTCGCCGAGGCGGATATTCCAGTGATCGAAACCTGGGATTACCAACCGGATCGCGAGCCGATGCAGATCGGTTTTTCGCACTTCGAGGTAGGTGTCAGCGCCGCCCGTTTTCTACACGGCAAGGGCTATCGGCGAATCGCATTTGTGCAAAACAGCGCACCCGGCGACTTCAGCGCACTGGAACGCCGCGACGGTTACGCCGCGACCGTGCGTGAGTTGGGCCTGGAACCGTGGGTATTCGCACCGGACGCCGATCGCGCCCCGTTCGAGGCCGGCAAGCAAGCGATGGAAGCACTGATGAACGCCTCACCCCGCCCTGACGCGATCATCTTCGCCAACGACAACCTCGCCGCCGGCGGCCTGCTCGCCGGGCAACGCGCCGGCCTCAAGATCCCCGACGACTGCGCCGTCCTCGGCTTCGGCGACTACCCGTTCGCCGAGATGCTGCTGCCGAGCCTGAGCACCATCAAACCGCCGGCGCTGGAGATCGGTGTACTGGCGGCGACGCGGGTGCTGGAAAGTTTGGGCGTGCTGCCGAGTGATGAGGTGCAGCGACTTAATTTGCTGCAATGCCAAGTCATCGAGCGGGAAAGCACCTGACCCAAAATCCTGTAAGTCGGCCCTAAGCCGACAATTCGCGCAAGGCCGCAGCCGCCAGGAATCCGGAGCGAGAACTGTAGCGTTGGTCACGCCGAACCGTCTGATCGATACGCTCCAGCAACTGCTCCGGCAGCGTCGCGTTGAAGCGCACCGACTTGCCGAAATAGGGAGTGATATCAAACTCGACCACACCCCAGATACCGCCGGCGTAATCCGGATTCTCGAGATGGGCATCAATGTCCTGAACCCGAGGCAACGGCGCGCCATCAGCGACCAATCCCTCATAGTGCAAGGCCAGTGCCTCCTGAGTGTTGTCAAAAGCTTCGGCTACCGTAGTGCCTGCGGAGAAGCACCCGGGTACATCCGGGATAATCACTCCGTAGTCTGAGTCGGCATCCTTGTGCAGAACGACCGGGAATTTCATGTAAGTGAATCCTTCCTCTGACATGTCCATTAAGGGACTTTCGTTTCCAATGACGGGCTTCATTTCAAACCCGCCTGTTTCAAGATGCTGTTGATCGTTCCCTTGGGAAGATCTGAATCCGGATGCTTGATCGTCACCCTCCCTGGCTTGCCCGGATGTTTGTATTGGTGGTGACTGCCTTTGACGGCGACTAGGTACCATCCATCCTCCTCGATCATCCTGATCATTTCCCGACTACGCATTTCCTTCGCCCTGTTCGACAGCAAGAGCTGCGTACTTTAAGAGCTGTCCTTCTTCATCAATACACACCATACACACCTGGAGAAATATTAGCCTAGTGGACAGGCGCGTGTTTAATCGCCAGATCGGCGGTGGACGCGCCCCGGCACACAGCTCTCATAAACAGATGTATACGTGGCGAAATGTGTCGATCAGCATGAGCCCGACAGCTGACCTATGCTCAACATGAGCAAAGCCAGGACGACTCCCATCCACAGGCAGATCCCGACCATGCACACCGCAATCATCATCTTCTTCGGCCTGATCCTCCTGGCGCTGATGCTCTACATCGGCGAGCGCATTGGCTTCAGCCGTCAGACCATGGCCTATGGTTTCGCGGCGCTATGGCTGGCGTTGACGGTGATCAACGGCGCGGTCGGCGTGGTGCACGCCGGGCAGCCGCTGGGGTCGGAGATTGCGATTGGCAGCGCCGTGTTTGGCGTGCCGATCGCGGCGATGGTGTTGTTCATGGTGCTGAGCGCCGAGACCTGAAACCGTCCCGGCGCCCTGCTCCGATCAACGGACCAAGTGCAGGAACTGCATGTGCCGTTCGTACTGGTCGAGGATGTCGTTGATGATCTGTTCTTTGGTGTAACCGACCAGATCGTAGTCCTGACTGCCCTCGCTCAGATGCACTTCGGCGCGGTAGTAGCGACGGTTGTTGAGCTGCTTGGAGCCCATGCCGCCACGGGCGAACGACGGCGTGAAGTAGCCGCGCATCTGCACCTGATAGATGAACGGGTGCAGCTCGCCATGACCGATTTCCAGGCTGACGCTGTCGTGAGCCGGATCGGGTTGCGTAACGACATTCAGCCCCTTCTCGACGAACACCGCCGTCACTTCTTCGATGGCCGGTTTCACCGTGGTGTCCATGAAGCGGTACACCTCGTCCCGCGACGGGAAGTGCACGGCCTGGCTCAGGCGCTGGCGCCAGCCGCCCTTGCCGCGTCGTGAGCCGGAGACCGGCGCCAGCGAATGCAGCTGCGCGATCTGCTTCTGTGATTCCAGATAGAACGCCTTGTGCAGCCCCCACATCATCAGCAGCAGAATCAACGAGAACGGCAGCGAGGTCAGCACCACCGCTGATTTCAATGCATCGATGCTGCCGGAGAACAGCAGCGCACTGGTGATCAGTGCGGTCATCGCGCCCCAGAACACCCGCAGCCATTTCGGCCCGTCTTCATCCGGGTTGCCGCCCTTGGCCGACAGGGTCGAGAGCACCACGGTGCCGGAGTCGGCGGAGGTGACGAAGAACACGAAGCTGATGAACACCGTCACCGCGATGACGGTTTTGCTCCACGGGTAGGTTTCCAGCAGCAGGTAAAGGGTCATCGACGGGTTGTCGAGGGCCGACATGCCCAGTGCCGACATGCCGTGATTGAGCACCTGATCGATGGCGCTGTTGCCGAAAATCGACATCCACGCCAGGGTGAAACCGAGCGGGATCAACAATACGCCGAAGACGAATTCGCGGATGGTCCGGCCACGGGAAATCCGTGCGATGAACAGGCCCACGAACGGCGACCATGCAATCCACCAGGCCCAGTAGAACACCGTCCAGCCGCCGAGCCAGTCGCTCGGTTTGTCGTAGGCGTAGAGGTCGAAACTCTTCGTCGGCAATGCGCCGAGGTAGTCACCGAGGTTCTGGATCAGGGTGTTGAGCAAATGCTGGGTCGGGCCGGCGAACAACACGAACAGCAGCAGCGCACAGGCCAGCAGCATGTTGATGTCGGACATGACTCGCACGCCTTTATCCACTCCGGAGACGGCGACGATGATCGCTGCACCCATCATCAGTGTGATCAAACCGACCTGAATCCACTGGGTGTGGGCGATGCCGAACAGGTAGTCCAGACCGGAGTTGAGATGGAGCACGCCGAAGCCCATGTCCGCACCGAGGCCGAACACCGTGGCGATGATGCCGAAGCCGTCCACCGCGTAGCCGATAGGCCCGTTGATGCGTTTGCCGATCAGCGGGTACAGCGCCGAACGCAGGGCCAACGGCAGGTTGTGCCGATAGGCGAAATACGCCAGCGCCATGCCGACAAAGGCGAACACGCCCCAGCCGTGCAGGCCCCAGTGCAAAAACAGGATCTGCATCGCCTGACGCGCCGCATCCGCCGTGCCGGCCTCGCCTTGCGGCGGCTGGAGCATGTGGGTCAGCGGTTCGGACACACAGAAGAAAAACAGCGTGATGCTGATCCCGGCGGCGAACAGCATGCCGGCCCAGGACAGGTAACTGAATTCGGGTTCGTCGTGGTCGGCACCGAGTTTGATCTTGCCGTAGCCCGATAACGCGGTGACCACCACGAAGACCAGATACAGGGTCATCGCGAGCATGTAGTACCAGCCGACCGTATTGGCCGCCCAGTTTTGTGCTTCGAGGAGCCAGGCACCGGCCTGTTCCGGCATGGCGATAACGGTCAGGCCGAACAGCAGGATCACCGTCGCGGCGAACCAGAACACCGGCGGATTCATGCGTACCAGACCGCTGGCGGGGGTGGACGATGCACTCATGAACGGTGCACCTCAAGGGGTTGGAAAATGGCTGAAATGATCGGACTCAGCAAAGGCAAGCCTCCTGTTGTGAGCGGGCAGCGAGCTACCGGTTTAACTTGAATGAACGTTCAAGTTAAACATGGATAGTACGCTCAGGACTAATCGCAGGGCTCAGCGGTCGCTTTCGTACGCTGGCTCAGGGAGGGGTATGACGCGGGTTTGGAAGGATTCGTTCAGTTATCGGTTTTGTGTGGACGCCCATCGCGAGCAGGCTCGCTCCCACATTTGGAATGCGGTTCACTGTGGGAGCGAGCCTGCTCGCGATGGGGCCAGATCAGTCGAAGGAGATCCAAAGGCTACTTCTGCGTCCCGTCATCATGCTGCAGGTTGGCCTGGGTCAGGTTGCACCCGGCCGGCACGCTGCGGGTCAGCCACACGTTGCCGCCGATGGTCGAGCCCTTGCCGATGGTGATACGCCCGAGAATCGTCGCCCCGGCGTAAATCACCACGTCGTCCTCGACGATCGGATGCCGCGGATGGCCCTTCTGCAACTGGCCGTCCTCGTCCGCCGGGAAGCGCTTGGCGCCGAGGGTCACCGCCTGATAGATCCTGACGCGCTCACCGATGATCGCGGTCTCGCCGATCACCACGCCGGTCCCGTGGTCGATGAAGAAACTGCGGCCGATCTGCGCGCCCGGATGAATATCGATGCCGGTCGCCGAGTGGGCGATTTCCGAACTGATCCGCGCCAGCAGTGGCAAGCCTGCGCGATACAAATGGTGGGCCAGACGATGGTGGATCACCGCCAGAATCCCCGGATAGCACAGCAGCACTTCATCGACGCTGCGCGCCGCCGGGTCGCCGTGATACGCGGCCAGCACATCGGTGTCGAGCAGACTGCGCAGGCCTGGCAGCGCCAGTGCGAAATCCTGAATGATCCGGATGGCCTGCGCCTCGACTTCGCTGTCATCCCGGGCGCTGTGGCGGGCGACGTAACGCAGTTCGAGTCGTGCCTGGGCCAGCAACGCATTCAACGCAACATCGAGGGTGTGGCCGACGTAAAAATCCTCGCTTTCTTCACGCAGATCCACCGGCCCCAGACGCATCGGGAACAACGCGCCGCACAGGGCTTCGAGAATCTGCGCCATCGCATCACGGGACGGCAGTTCGCGCCCGCCCTGCTCGCCGCTGGCGCGGCCATTTTGCGTACGCCACTGATCCCGCGCGGTACGCAGCTGGCTGACGATGGTCTGCAATTGCCAATGGCTGGAACGCTCGCTCACGGTAAAGACTCCTCACGGGCGGCCGGACTGTCTGGCCGCGTCAACGGCCACTACTTTACGGCAACGCCCCGGAGGCGAATTAAGAACCGATAGTGCTGGCCTAAGCACATTTGGCTATAAGCGATTGGCGGTTGCCCCGGTAAATCGGCGTGCCTATAGTCCTGTGATCTTCCTCCGCCAGTACGGAACCATGTCCACACAACCGATCAAACAACAGCTGGACCGCTTTAACCGCCTCGACCTGCTTGGCCAACCGACCCCACTGGAAAAACTCGAACGCCTGTCCGCCTGGCTCGGCCGCGACGTCTACATCAAGCGTGATGACCTGACGCCGCTGGCCATGGGCGGCAACAAGCTGCGCAAGCTCGAATACCTCGCCGCCGATGCCCTCGCCCAAGGCGCGGACACCCTGATCACCGCCGGCGCACTGCAATCGAACCACGTCCGCCAGACCGCTGCGCTGGCCGCGAAACTGGGCCTGGGCTGCGTGGCCCTGCTGGAAAATCCGCTGGGCACCGACGACGCCAATTACACCGGCAACGGCAACCGCCTGCTGCTGGACCTGTTCGACACCAAAGTCGAGCTGGTCGATAACCTCGACAACGCCGACGAACAACTGGCCGCCCTCGCCGTGCGCCTGCGCAGTAACGGCAAGAAGCCGTATCTGGTGCCGATTGGCGGCTCCAACGCCATCGGCGCACTGGGTTATGTACGGGCCGGTCTGGAACTGGCGCAGCAGATCGAGGACACCGGCTTGCAATTTTCTGCCGTGGTCCTGGCTTCGGGCAGCGCCGGTACTCACAGCGGCCTGGCACTGGCCTTGAGCGAAGTGCTGCCGCAATTGCCGGTGATCGGCGTGACGGTATCGCGCAGCGAAGAAGATCAACGCCCGAAAGTGCAAGGCCTGGCCGAGCGCACTGCCGATCTGTTGGGCGTGGCGTTGCCGGAGAGTTTCAAGGTCGAGCTGTGGGACGAATACTTCGGCCCGCGTTACGGCGAGCCGAATGCCGGTACGTTGGCGGCGGTCAAACTGCTGGCGAGTCAGGACGCCGTGTTGCTTGATCCGGTCTACACCGGCAAGGCCATGGCCGGGTTGCTCGACGGCATCGGGCGCGGGCGTTTCGACGACGGCCCGATCATCTTCCTGCACACCGGCGGCGCCCCGGCGTTGTTTGCCTACAAGGATTTTCTGTAGGCCTGAGCGCGTTCCCGCGCCCTGCGTGGGAACGCTAAGCGCCGGCCCGAATTAATATTCATTAAATGAATAACAAATGGAAAATTCATTATTTTCCATTCTAAAAGAACAGTCTTATAGTCTCGCCGCAGGCGAATATCGCGAGAGACGCATAAGCTGCTTTAAGGCAGGATAGCGCTGTCGTCCAATTCCCGGATTCGCCAACTTTCCTTAAGCGTCTTCCATAAGAAAACACAGGGGCTTGTCATGATTCTTTCCGCACTACGTCGAAATCTGCTGGTAGGTTCGCTGGGCCTGGCGCTGAGCGCCGGTCTGATCAGCAACGCCGTTGCCGGTGAGCAACTGCAACAGATCAAGGACAAAGGCGTTATCAACGTCGGCCTGGAAGGCACTTACCCACCGTTCAGCTTCGTCGATGCCGACGGCAAGCTGTCGGGCTTCGAAGTCGAACTGTCCGAAGCCCTGGCCAAGAAGCTGGGCGTCAAGGCCAAGATCCAGCCAACCAAGTGGGACGGTATCCTCGCCGCGCTGGAATCCAAGCGTCTGGACGTTGTAGTCAACCAGGTGACCATCTCCGACGAGCGCAAGAAGAAGTATGACTTCTCCGAGCCGTACACCATCTCCGGGATTCAGGCGCTGGTGCTGAAGGACAAGGAAGCTGCGCTGAACATCAAGACTGCCGCTGACCTGTCCGGCAAGAAAGTCGGCGTAGGCCTGGGCACCAACTACGAGCAGTGGGTTCGCGCCAACGTACCGGGTGCCGACGTGCGTACCTACGACGATGATCCGACCAAGTTCGCCGACCTGAACAACGGCCGTACCGATGCGATTCTGATCGACCGTCTGGCCGCCCTCGAGTACGCCAAGAAAGCACCGAAAACCGTAGCGGCCGGTCAGGCGTTCTCCCGTCAGGAATCCGGTATCGCCCTGCGCAAAGGCGAGCCTGAGCTGCTGGCGGCCGTGAACAAGGCCCTCGACGAGCTGCGTGCCGACGGGACCCTGGCCAAGATCTCGGAAAAGTACTTCCAAGCTGACGTCACCAAATAATGGAAGCAGCTTTCCAACTCGCGCTGGACTCCGCGCCCTTCCTGTTGAAGGGCGCGTACTACACGGTAATCCTCAGCCTGGGCGGCATGTTCTTCGGCCTGCTGTTGGGCTTTGGCCTGGCGCTGATGCGCCTGTCGCGTTTCAAATCGGTCAGCTGGCTGGCCCGCATCTACGTGTCGTTCTTTCGCGGCACGCCGTTGCTGGTGCAGCTGTTCGTGATCTATTACGGCCTGCCGCAACTGGGGCTGGAACTCGACCCGTTGCCGGCAGCCCTGATCGGTTTCTCGCTGAACATGGCTGCCTATGCCTGTGAAATCCTGCGCGCCGCGATCGGTTCGATCGAACGCGGTCAGTGGGAAGCGGCAGCAAGCATCGGCATGACCCGCGCGCAGACCCTGCGCCGGGCCATCCTGCCGCAAGCCATGCGCACGGCGTTGCCGCCGCTGGGCAACAGCTTCATTTCACTGGTCAAGGACACCGCGCTGGCCGCCACCATTCAGGTGCCGGAGCTGTTCCGCCAGGCGCAACTGATTACCGCCCGGACTTTCGAAGTCTTCACCATGTATCTTGCCGCCGCGCTGATCTACTGGATTCTGGCCACAGTGCTGTCGCACTTCCAGAACAAGCTGGAAGAGCGGGTCAATCGGCACGACCAGGAGTCCTGACCCCATGATTGTCGTGGAAAAACTGACAAAGCAGTTCAAGGGTCAAGTCGTGCTCAACGGCATCGATCTTGAAGTGAAGGAAGGCGAGGTCGTGGCGATCATCGGCCCCAGCGGCTCGGGCAAGACCACGTTCCTGCGCTGCCTGAACTTCCTCGAACAACCCACCAGTGGCCGGATCAAGGTCGGCGATATCGAGATCGATACCGGCCGCCCCTTGAACCAGCAGCAGAATCTGGTGCGCACCTTGCGCCAGCACGTAGGCTTCGTGTTCCAGAACTTCAACCTGTTCCCCCACCGCACCGCTCTGGAGAACGTCATCGAAGGCCCGATCGTGGTCAAGAAGACGCCCCGTGACGCAGCCATTGCCCTGGGCAAGAAGCTGCTGGCCAAGGTCGGCCTTGCGGGCAAGGAAGACGCCTACCCACGGCGCCTGTCCGGCGGCCAGCAACAGCGCGTGGCGATTGCCCGGGCGCTGGCGATGGAGCCGGAGGTGATCCTGTTCGACGAGCCTACATCGGCCCTCGACCCGGAACTGGTCGGCGAAGTACTGGCGACCATTCGCGGTCTGGCCGAAGAAAAACGCACCATGGTGATCGTGACCCACGAAATGGCATTTGCCCGTGACGTGGCCAACCGCGTGGTGTTTTTCGACAAGGGCGTGATCGTCGAACAAGGCGAAGCCAAGGCGTTGTTTGCCAATCCGAAAGAAGAACGCACACGACAGTTTCTCAGCAAGTTTCGCAACAACGGCTGATAACTTCGATTGCACCATCACTCACTTCCATGGATGGAAGTAGTGTTTTCCCCGACATAAAAAATTACTCTCAAAACATAAACTACCCGCCCCTTGCAAAGGCAGTACATATATATGTCCTGCAACAACTCCCTGCGCATAGAATTCGCCGCGCCTTGATTCCAACCTTCACCAGAACGCACAGTCAAACACGCTGAAAACCGCGAAAACCTGTAGCCTCTTTCCTTTCCCTGCCTAGTCCGACTGCTACAACAGCGTAGGAACCTTCTGATTAATCCGTAATTCACGGATTAACTAACCCCACTCGCTTGACACCTCTTCCGGCGAACTCTTATCTAGTCAACAACCGGCGCACGCCAGTTCAACAAGACACTTTGAAAGTTGCGCTCAACTCTGAAGTTTTATTGCCGGTTAATTCACGCCATTCGTTCTTTCAGATACGGACTTCGCTGCAAGGCTTCAAGGAGAGAAACCGATGACCTGCATTTCAAACATCCCGCTACTGCCACCACCGACCCTGGAGCAAACCCACGGGACTGGAATCAACCTTATGGCGGCCGCCAACCTGTCGGTCGAAATCGGACCTTATGACGATATGGACAGCGGCGATCTGATCGAGCTGTTCTGGGATGACTGCTATGTCGCTTCCCGTGTGCTGACTGCAGCTGATATCGGAAGCTCGGTCAGCCTCAGGGTGCCGGAGAGCTTCATCGTCAACGGTTCACCCTGCGTGCACTATCGGGTCATGCAGGTCGGGAGGAACCCGGTGCTGTCGGCCGGCGCCCGGTTCCAGGTGAAGCTCGACTGCCCGGGCGGGCAATTCGCAACAGGCAGCGCAGAGGAAAACCAGTATCTACTGCCGGTCAGCCTGCCCGAGATCATTCGCCGGCGCGGAATCAACCCGAACCAGATCAGACGCGGCGTCCCGCTGACCATCGAGCCTTACCTGAACATGGCCGAGGGTGACGAAATCACCCTGCGCTGGGGTGATGCACGAATGGATCTGCCCCCTGTCACGCAAGCCGATGTCGGCCAGGGAATCCAGGTCTGGGTGCCACCGGCAGTCATCGTCGAAGCGGGTGAAGACCTGCGGCTTGACGTGACCTATTGCATCATCGACCGGGTCGGCAACAACTCGCGCTGGGCACCGCCACGCACACTGAAGATTGGCTGCGTGAATCCTTATCTGAGAGCACAGCCGAGGCAGACTCCCATGGCTGCGGAGCGCAAAGCCAGGTGAGCTTTCGATCTTCTATACATATTCCTAAAAGTTAGTTTATTTAAATTTTATACGCGCTTAGGGTATATGAACCGGACCACCGGACATTCTTTCGTTCGCCGCACTTTTGCGGCGTTTTTCATGAGATGTGAGGTAGGTAACATGGTCCGGAACTCAATCACCCCAGTGCAGATCGCCAGGGCATTGCGTGCAGCCAAGGAGTGGTACTGATGTCCAGTCTGGCAGACGCAAACGTCCAGAGTGACCTGGACATCGCCCCGTTGTTGTTGCCCGCGCAAGTGCTGCGCAACGACGCTCAAGCCATCAAGGCTGCCCATGAACTGGCGCAAGTCGCCCGCGTGCAGGCTGCCAAACGCGACCGCCAGCGCAAGCTGCCGTGGTCGGAGATCGAACAGTTCACCCGCAGCGGCCTGGGCAGTATCGCGATTCCGCGCGAGTACGGCGGCCCGCAGGTTTCCTTCGTGACCCTGGCCGAGGTGTTCGCGATCATTTCCGCGGCCGACCCGGCACTGGGGCAGATCCCGCAGAACCAGTTCGGCATCATCAACCTGATCCTCGGCAGCGCCACTGAAGAGCAGAAACAGCAACTGCTGCAGAGCGTGCTCGAAGGCTGGCGCATCGGGAATGCCGGGCCTGAACGCGGCACCAAAGACACCCTGGAACTGAAAGCGCGCATCACCGCCGACGGCGATGACTACGTGATCAACGGCCAGAAGTTCTACTCCACCGGCGCCCTTTTCGCCCATTGGGTCGCGGTCAAGGCACTCAACGATGACGGCAAGCAAGTGCTGGCCTTCGTCCGTCGCGGCACGCCGGGATTGCGCATCGTCGATGACTGGTCGGGTTTCGGCCAGCGCACCACCGCCAGCGGCACGATCCTGCTGCACAACGTGCGGGTCGATGCAGGCCTCGTGGTGGATAACTGGAAGATCAACGAAAAGCCCAACACCCAGGGCGCGGTTTCGCAGCTGATTCAAGCGGCCATCGACGCCGGCATCGCCCGTGGCGCCATCGATGACGCCATCGAATTCGTCAAGACCCGCGCCCGGCCGTGGATCGACGCCAAGGTCGAGCGCGCCAGTGACGATCTCTACGTGATCGCCGACATCGGCAAACTGAAAATCGAACTGCACGCCGCCGAAGCGCTGCTGCGCAAGGCCGGGCAAGTGCTGGATCAGGTGCACGCCGCACCACTGACCGCCGAGTCCGCCGCCCGCGCCTCGATTGCCGTGGCTGAAGCCAAGGTGCTGACCACCGAGATCTCGCTGCTGGCCAGCGAAAAACTCTTCGAACTGGCCGGCAGCCGCGCCACCCTCGCCGAATTCAACCTCGACCGCCACTGGCGCAACGCCCGGGTCCACACCCTGCACGACCCGGTGCGCTGGAAGTACCACGCGGTCGGCGCTTACCGCCTGAACGGAAAACTTCCGGCTCGCCATTCCTGGATCTGACGACCAGAACACTTTTGACCAGATCTCTGGAGAAACACATGACTCTTTCCCATCCCGTCGCGGTCATCACCAGCGACGAGCAAGCCCTGATCGTCGCCAGCGACCTGGCCGAAGACTTCCAGCGCGACAGCAACCTGCGCGACCGTGAACGCCGCTTGCCGCTGCCGGAGCTCGACGTGTTTTCCCGCTCCGGCCTGTGGGGCATCAGCGTCCCCAAGGAGTACGGCGGCGCCGGCGTGTCCAACGTGACCCTGGCCAAAGTCATCGCCCTGATCGCCCGGGCTGATGGCTCGCTCGGGCAGATTCCGCAGAACCATTTCTATGCCCTCGAAGTGCTGCGGGTGAACGGCAGCCACGAGCAGAAACAACGTCTGTACGCCGAAGTCCTCGCCGGTCAGCGCTTCGGCAACGCCTTGGCAGAACTGGGCACCAAGACTGCCCACGACCGCGTCACCAGCCTCAGACGTGACGGCAGCGGTTATCGCATCAACGGCCGCAAGTTCTATGCAACCGGTGCGATTTACGCGCAGCGCATCCCGACTTCGGTGGTCGATGAAGACGGCGTACAGCAACTGGCCTTCGTCCCTCGCGACAGCAAAGGCCTGACCGTGATCGACGACTGGAGCGGCTTCGGTCAGCGCACCACCGGCAGCGGTTCGGTGGTGTTCGAAGACGTATATGTCACCGCCGAAGACGTGATCCCGTTCCAGAGCGCTTTCGAGCGTCCGACCACCGTCGGCCCGCTGGCGCAGATTCTTCACGCCGCCATCGACACCGGCATCGCCCGCGCCGCCTACGAAGATGCATTGCACTTCGTGCGCAGCAAGACCCGGCCGTGGATCGATTCGGGTAACGACAAGGCCACCGAAGATCCGCTGACCCTCAAGAGCTTCGGCCACCTGAGTATCCGCCTGCACGCCACCGAAGCCTTGCTCGAGCGCGCCGGCGAATTCCTCGATGCAGCCCAGGCCGAGACCACCGCCGAAACGGTGGCGGCAGCCTCGATTGCCGTCGCCGAAGCACGGGCGATCAGCACCGAAATCTCCCTGGCCGCCGGCAGCACCCTGTTCGAACTGGCCGGCAGCCAGGCCACCCTGATCGAACACGGCCTCGACCGTCACTGGCGCAACGCCCGGGTGCACACCCTGCACGACCCGGTGCGCTGGAAATATCACGCAGTGGGCAATTACTACCTCAACGATGAAAACCCTCCGCTGCGAGGGACCATCTGATGAGCAAGAAAAAGATTCTGCTCAATGCGTTCAACATGAACTGCATCGGCCACATCAACCACGGGTTGTGGACACATCCTCGCGACACCTCGACCCAATACAAAACCATCGAATACTGGACCGAACTGGCGCAGTTGCTGGAGCGCGGGCTGTTCGACGGGCTGTTCATCGCCGACATCGTCGGTGTGTACGACGTCTATCAGAACTCGGTGGACGTCACCCTGAAAGAGTCGATCCAGCTGCCGGTCAACGACCCGTTGTTGCTGGTGTCTGCCATGTCCGCGGTGACGAAAAATCTGGGTTTCGGCCTGACCGCCAACCTCACCTACGAGCCGCCCTATCTGTTCGCCCGGCGCATGTCGACCCTCGATCACCTGAGCCGTGGGCGGGTGGGCTGGAACATCGTCACCGGTTACCTGGACAGCGCCGCCAAGGCCATGGGCCTGAGTGAGCAGGTCGAGCATGACCGGCGTTACGACCAGGCCGACGAGTACCTCGAAGTGCTCTACAAACTCTGGGAAGGCAGCTGGGAAAACGGTGCGGTGCTCAACGATCCGCAGCAGCGGATCTACGCGCAGCCGGGCAAGGTGCACAAGGTCGAGCACAAGGGCGAGTTCTATCAGGTCGAGGGTTATCACCTGTGCGAGCCGTCGCCGCAGCGCACGCCGGTGCTGTTCCAGGCCGGCAGTTCGGAGCGCGGTCTGCTGTTCGCCGGGCGTCATGCCGAATGCGTGTTCATCAGCGGTCAGAACAAGCCGTCGACCAAGGTTCAGGTAGACAAGGTCCGCGCCAGCGCCGTCGAGGCGGGGCGCAATCCCGAAGACATCAAGGTGTTCATGGGCCTGAACGTGATCGTCGGCGAGACCGAGGAAGCGGCCTGGGCCAAGCATGCCGAGTACCTCAGCTACGCCAGTGCCGAAGCCGGCGTGGCGCATTTCTCGGCGTCCACCGGGATCGATTTTTCCCAATATGAAATCGACGAACCGATCCAGTACGTGAAGAGCAACGCGATCCAGTCCGCCACCAAAAACCTGCAGAACAACGACTGGACCCGGCGCAAATTGCTCGACCAGCACGCCTTGGGCGGACGCTACATCACCGTGGTCGGTTCGCCGCAGCAAGTGGCGGATGAACTGGAATCGTGGATCGCCGAGACCGGCCTCGACGGCTTCAACCTGACCCGAATCGTCACCCCGGAAAGCTATGTGGATTTCATCGATCGGGTGATTCCGGAACTGCAACGGCGCGGGTCGTACAAGACCGCGTACGACACCGGCAGCCTGCGGGAAAAACTGTTTCACGGCGAAGCGCATCTGCCGCAGCAACACACCGGCGCCCACTACCGACACACCTCCTCGCACTGACTGGAAAACCACCATGACCAAGAAGTTCCTGTCCCACCCAGTCAAAGCACTGGCCCTGGCCTTCGGCCTGTTCAGCTCGGCAGTGTTCGCCGCCGACGCGCCGTTGAAAATCGGCACCACCGCCGCCTTCGCGATCCCGCTGGAAGCGGCCGTCGAAGAGGCTTCCAAACAAGGCCTGAAAGTCGAGCTGGTGGAGTTCACCGACTGGATCGCGCCGAACGTCAGCCTCGCCGCCGGCGACATCGACGTGAACTACTTCCAGCACATCCCGTTCCTGGAAAACGCCAAGGCCGCCTCCGGTTTCGACCTGGTGCCGTTCGCCCCGGGGATCATCAACAACGTCGGCCTGTACTCGAAGAAATACAAAAGCTTCGACGAGTTGCCGGAAGGCGCCAGCGTCGCCATCGCCAACGATCCGATCAACAGCGGACGCGGTCTGCAACTGCTGGCCAAGGCCGGTTTGATAACCCTGAAACCGGGCGTCGGCTACAAGGCCACCGAAGACGACATCGTCGCCAATCCGAAGAAGATCAAGATCCTCCAGGTCGAAGCCGTGCAACTGGTGCGCGCATATGACGATGCCGACCTGGTCCAGGGCTACCCGGCCTACATTCGTCTGGCGAAGACGTTCGATGCCGGCTCCGCCCTGCTGTTCGATGGCCTGGATCACAAGGAATACGTGATCCAGTTCGTGATCCAGCCGAAGAGCAAAACCGATCCGCGCCTGATCAAGTTCGTCGACATCTACCAGCATTCGCCGGCCGTTCGCGCCGCGCTGGATAAGGCCCACGGCAAGCTGTACCAGGCCGGTTGGGAAAGCTGAGGATGACCGCTGCTATCCAACGGCGACTGGATCTTCCAGAGCCACCCGCGCTTGCACAGCGCACCGAGCTGCATCCCGAACTGAACCGCGCCCATGTGCGCTTCGTCGGCCTCGGCAAAACCTACGAAGGCAAGCAAGGCCCGGTCGCCGCCCTGCAGGGCATCGACCTGGCGATCCAGCACGGAGAAGTGTTCGGCATCATCGGTCGCAGCGGCGCGGGCAAGTCGTCGCTGATCCGCACCATCAACCGCCTCGAACAACCGACCTCGGGCCGGGTGCTGATCGATCAAGTGGACATCGGCGAGTACGACGAGGATCGCCTCGTCGCCCTGCGTCGGCGGATCGGCATGATCTTCCAGCACTTCAACCTGATGTCGGCAAAAACGGTGTGGCAGAACGTCGAACTGCCGCTGAAAGTCGCCGGCGTCCCGAAGGAGCAGCGGGAGAAAAAGGTTAGCGAACTGCTGGAACTGGTGGGCCTGCAAGCCAAGCACAAGGCCTATCCGGCGCAATTGTCCGGCGGGCAGAAACAGCGCGTCGGCATTGCCCGCGCGCTGGTACACGACCCGGACATTCTGCTCTGCGACGAAGCCACCTCGGCTCTCGACCCGGAAACCACACAGTCGATCCTCGGCCTGCTGCGCGAGATCAACAAACGCCTGGGCCTGACCATCGTGCTGATCACTCATGAGATGGCCGTGATCCGCGAGATCTGCGACCGCGTCGTCGTGCTGGAACATGGCCGCATCGTCGAACAGGGCCCGGTCTGGGAAGTGTTCGGCAATCCGCAGCATGAGGTCAGCCAGACCTTGCTCGCGCCGCTGCAACACACCTTGCCCGAAGAATTGCAAAACCGTTTGCAGGCACAACCGTCGTCGTCCGATACAGCCGTGGTGCTGCGTTTGCAGTTCACCGGCAGCCAGCAGGACGAACCGGATCTGGCCGCACTGTTCGCCGCCCTCGGTGGCCGGGTGAAATTGCTCCAGGGCGGCGTGGAACGGATTCAGGGCCACGCGCTTGGGCAATTGCTGCTGGCAGTGGCGGGATCAAAGCTGAACGCCGAGGAGTTGCGTCAGCGTGCCGGCCAGTGGGCACAACGCACGGAGGTGCTGGGTTATGTGGTTTGATCGCTTGCTGCAGGGGTTTATCGACACGTTTCTGATGGTCGGCGTGTCATCGCTGATCGCGCTGCTGGCGGGGATTCCCATGGCGGTGATTCTGGTCACCAGCGACAAGGGCGGCATCTACGAAGCGCCGGTGCTGAATCGTGCATTGGGGGCGTTCGTGAACCTGTTTCGCTCGATTCCGTTTCTGATCCTGATGGTTGCGCTGATTCCGTTCACCCGGCTGATCGTCGGCACCACATACGGTGTGTGGGCGGCGGTCGTGCCGTTGACCATCGCGGCTACGCCGTTCTTCGCGCGGATTGCCGAAGTGAGCCTGCGCGAAGTCGACCACGGCTTGATCGAAGCCGCGCAAGCCATGGGCTGCCGGCGCTGGCACATCGTCTGGCACGTGTTGTTGCCCGAAGCGCTGCCGGGCATCGTTGGCGGGTTCACCATCACGCTGGTGACGATGATCAACTCATCGGCGATGGCCGGAGCGATTGGTGCCGGCGGTCTGGGCGACATTGCCTATCGCTACGGCTATCAGCGCTTCGACAGCCAGATCATGCTGACTGTGATCGTGCTGCTGGTGGCGCTGGTGGCGGTGATTCAGCTGGGCGGCGACCGTCTGGCGCGAGGGTTGAACAAGCGATAACCGGGCCCTGTATCAGCTCTCCAACAGACCGATCAGCAATTGGCTATCGGCTGTTCTGGCCTGGTGCAGCGCCTGCATGCTTTTCGCGGCATAAATGATGCTGTCGGCATTTCTCGAGGCCATCCATGTCCGAAGGGACGGGATGACGTTGAACAGGTCGACGGCCGCCTGGACATCCAGCTTTCCGGAGAGCCCCAGACCGTCTCTGACTCCGTTCG
This sequence comes from Pseudomonas sp. 91RF, assembly GCF_003576265.1. Taxonomy (NCBI): domain Bacteria; kingdom Pseudomonadati; phylum Pseudomonadota; class Gammaproteobacteria; order Pseudomonadales; family Pseudomonadaceae; genus Pseudomonas; species Pseudomonas sp. 91RF. The sequence goes on along the minus strand of NZ_QWFC01000032.1, from coordinate 149,925 downwards.
TGAAACTGCTGTGGTCGCTCGTGAATCCCTCCAGATAGGCCACCGTCATGCCTCCCTGCATGATGGCTTCGGAAACACCTCGCTCAGGGATGTCGTAAACAGGCACAGGACGATCCAGTGCATTTCCCATACGCGCATCCAGATAGAAGAAATCCAGTGCGCCGGGCCCAACGCTCTTGAATCGGTTGATTCTGTTCGTATGGAGCATTTCATGACCCAGAACGGCCGCAAAATTACCCTCCTCAAGGTGATTCAAACTGATAAAGAACCGACCATGAAAATCGATCGAGTACATCCACGCCCTGCGATCCTGGTCAAATTTCACTCCCACGAATTTGTCCTGTCCCCACGGTCCCTGATACTCCGTTGAGAGCGCCTCGCCTCGCGACAGGCAATCGGCGAGCTGCGCTCTGACGAGCGCATGATGCTTGCCGAAATATCCCTGGAAAATGCTTCCGGCCTCAACGTAGTTCGCAGCGAGTCCATTGCCTGCATCGGAGAAGATCCGGTGCGTGGCGCTCAGTTCCGCACGCAGTATGGCCGAGTGCTGTGGACCAAATTGACTTATTCCACGTGCAACGATCTCCACGGTGCGTGAAGCTCGACGTTCGAACACATCATCCCGGCCTTCGTAAAGCCTACCGGGCTCAATTGCAGCCTCCGTGGCCATTGAGGGCTTGTGATCAGTCAGATCCGGATGGGGTCGAGCACTCATGACGTTATCGATCTCTCCCGGAATCGACATCTGTTCGGCTCCCCACAGCATCGTCCGGGGATCCAGGACCAGCGTCGGCCCCGACGCAGTCGACTCGACTGGAAGCGTCGCCCGGTACTCACCCGTGGTCGCATCCTGCCGGACCTGCACGATCTCGCCCGGAGCGACGTCAACGAATTCGCGTCCCTTGAATCGCCTGATGCCATGGCCATCCGCGACCGGCAGATGGAGAGGCAGCCTCAGGCGATAGTTTTCAAGCGACCTCACCACGGACCGGATGGAAGCACTTTCTATCGCGGGCATTCCGGTGACAGTGATGCCCACATCGGAAGTTAACGGCATTGCCTGTTCCAACGACAGAACAAGCCGCGCGACCTTGATCTCTGGAGCTTGAGTCATGGCTATGTCACCGGGCCGTTTGAGGCTCGGCACCGGGTCTGTCGCAAGACGATTGGGTGATGAAGTGAGAGGTGACTTACGACCGTTGACCATAGGAAATCCTGCTTTGAAGAAGCCGTGCTGAATGGGTCGGTATGGCGACAGTCGTCTGTCGCAAAGTCGCTATTTCAACTGTTACCGGATCGCTCGGTGCGGTAAATGGTTACCACCCGCGCACGGGACTGATCCGGTATGGCGTATATTGGCCAGACCCACCTCCCACCGCGCCCCGACCATGAAACAGACCCCCACCGACCTTGAGCAAATCACCGCCACCACCCTCGGCCACTACAACTCGGTGGCCGAGGACTTTCGTGAAGGCACCCGCGACCACGATGTCAGCCAGAACATCGACGCCCTGCTGCGGCATATTCAGGGCGAAGCGCCGTTTTCCATTCTCGATTTCGGCTGTGGGCCGGGCCGGGATTTGCAGACCTTTACCCGTATGGGCCATGTCGCTGTCGGCCTCGACGGTGCGGAAAAATTCGCGCAGATGGCCCGGGAGGACAGTGGCTGTGAAGTGTGGTGCCAGGATTTTCTGAAGCTGGATCTGCCGACAGCACGCTTCGACGGGATCTTCGCCAACGCGGTACTGTTCCATGTGCCGTTGCAGGAATTGCCACGGGTTTTGAAGCAGTTGCACGGGACACTGAAGCCGGGTGGGGTGTTGTTCAGTTCCAACCCGCGTGGGGATAACCGTGAAGGCTGGAACGGGCCGCGTTATGGCTCGTATCACGATCTGGAGGCGTGGCGCGGGTTGTTGACCGCTGCCGGGTTCGTCGAGCTGGAGCATTACTTCCGGCCGGCGGGGCTGCCGCGGGAGCAGCAGCCGTGGCTGGCGAGTGTCTGGCGCAAGATCTGACTCCCCTCACCCAAGGGTGAGGGAAGCTTTGATCTAGTTTTTCTTCGGCTCGCGAATCTTGTACCAGGCCACATACAGCGCCGGCAGGAACAGAAGCGTCAGCAAGGTCGCCACCACAATCCCGCCGATCATCGCGTAGGCCATCGGCCCCCAGAACACCTCCCGGGCGATCGGGATCATGCCCATGCTCGCCGCCGCAGCAGTCAGCAGAATCGGCCGGCGCCGGTGCTCGGTGGCTTCCACCACCGCATCCCAGGGCGAGTAGCCCTTGTGCTCGAACTCCTCGATTTGTGTCACGAGGATCACCGAGTTGCGGATGATGATACCGATCAGCGCCAGAATCCCGAGGATCGCCACGAAGCCCATCGGCGTACCGGTCGGCACCAGCGCCAGCACCACGCCGATCAGCCCCAGCGGCGCGACACTGGCCACCAGAAACAGCTTCTGCACACTGTGCAACTGGATCATCAGGAAGGTCGCCATCAGGAACAGCATCAGCGGCAAGACCTTGGCAATCGGCCCCTGGGCCTTGCCGCTTTCCTCGACCGTACCGCCGGTAGCGACCTTGTAACCCACCGGCAGTTTGGCGGCGAAGTCATCGATGGTCGGCTTGAGGACTTTCACCAGATCGGTCGGCTGGATTTCGTCGCGCACCGAAGCCTTGATGGTGATGGTCGGCAGACGGTCGCGACGCCACACCAGCGGCTGCTCCAGTTCATAACGCACGGTGGCGAAGGCCAGCAGCGGAATCGATGTGCCGTTGGGCGTGACGATCTGCAGATTCTGCAGTGTTTCCGGTGTACCGCGTTCGGAATCCACCGCCCGCCCGACCACGTTGACCAGGTAGATATCGTCATCGACCTGGGTCAGCGGCGAGCCACTGACAATGCTGTTCATCAGGTTGGCCACATCCTCCGAGGACAGACCGAGCTGACGCGCCTTGTCCTGGGCGATGTCGATACGCAGGACTTTGCCGGGCTCGTTCCAGTCGTAAATGATCTCGCCGATGTGCGGGCTCTTGTCCAGTTCGGTGGCCAGGTCGATGGCGTGTTTGCGCACCTGATCGATGTCCTTGCCGCTGACCCGGTACTGGATCGGGCGCCCCACCGGCGGGCCCATTTCCAGGGCCTGCACGTAGCTGCCGATGCCGACGAAATCCTTGCGCAGGCGATCACGCAGGCGCTGACTCAAGGCTTCGCGGGCCTTGAAGTCTTTGCTGACGATCACCAGTTGCGCGTAGTACGGGTTCTGCAGTTGCTGATCCAGCGGCAGGTAGAAACGGATTGCACCCTGACCGATGTAAGTGCTCCAGCGCACGATGTCCGGGTCGCCCTTGAGCGTGGCTTCGAGCTTGTCGACGGCCTTGCGTGTTTCATCGATTGAGGCGTTTTGCGGCAGGTTCAGGTCGACCAGGATTTCCGGGCGGTCGGAAGACGGAAAAAACTGGTTCTGCACGAAACGCATGCAGAACACCGCCAGGACAAAGCACAGCACCGTTATGCCGATGGCCCACCAGCGATTGCGCATGCACCACAGCAGACCGCCGTTGAACGCTCGCCCGATACGCCCCGGCTCGGCTTCGTGGGGCTTCACGTTGGTGCTGAGGATGTGCACGCCGATCACCGGCGCGAAGAACACCGCCACAATCCATGACACGATCATCGCCACCGCGATCACCGCAAACAACGTGTAGGTGTACTCACCGGCGGAGCTGGCGTTGAGTCCGATGGGCACAAAACCGGCCACGGTCACCAGCGTGCCGGTGAGCATCGGGAACGCCGTGGAGGTGTAGGCGAACGTCGCCGCCTGCTCCTTGGTCTCGCCCATTTCCAGGCGCGTGACCATCATCTCCACGGTGATCATCGCGTCGTCCACCAGCAGCCCGAGGGCGATGATCAGTGCTCCGAGGGAAATCCGCTGCATGGTGATGCCGCTGTACTCCATGTACACGAACACCATCGCCAGCACCAACGGGATCGAGCACGCCACCACCAGCCCGGCCCGCACGCCGAGGCTGATAAAGCTCACCACCAACACGATCACCACTGCCTCGAACAGCGCGCTGGTGAAGCCGCCGACGGCTTCTTCCACCACCACTGCCTGATCGGAAACGGTGTGCACGCCAACGCCTACCGGCAAGTCGGCGGTCAGTTGATCGATGCGCGCGTGCAGCGCCTTACCAAAGGCCTGGACGTTGCCGCCCTTCTGCATGGCGATTGCCAGGCCGATGGCCGGTTTGCCGTCGAAGCGGAACTCCGGGGTCGCCGGGTCGACGTAACCCCGGCTGATTTCAGCGATGTCGGCCAGACGATAGAAGCGGTCATTGAGTTTGAGATTGACCTCGGCCAGGTCCTTTTCCGAGGCAAACTGCCCGGAGGTTCTCACCGAAATCCGCTCGGGTCCGGCCTCGATCACACCCGCCGGGGTCACGGCGTTCTGCGATTGCAGGCTCTGCACCACTTGCCGTTGATCGATGCCCAGCGCCGCCAGTTTGCGGGTGGAAAAGTTCAGGTAGATCACTTCATCCTGCTGGCCGACCATCTCGATCTTGCCCAGCCCCGGCACGTTGCGAATCTCGGCGCGCGCCTGTTCCACATAATCGCGCAGTTGCCGCATCGTCAGGCCGTCGGCGGTGAACGCGTAGACCGAGCCGAACACGTCACCGAACTCATCGTTGAATCCCGGCCCTTGAATCCCTTGGGGAAACTGGCCGCGAATGTCATCGATCTTCTTGCGCACCTGGTACCAGATTTCCGGAATGTCCTTGGCACTGGTGGTGTCGCGCAGGTACACGTAGACCGTGGATTCGCCGGGGCGCGTGTAGCTTTTCACGTAGTCGAGGGAATCGAGCTCTTCGAGTTTTTTCTCGATGCGGTCGGTGACCTGTTTGAGCGTTTCCTCCTGGGTCGCGCCCGGCCACTTGGTCTGGATCACCATGGTCTTGATGGTGAACGACGGGTCTTCCTCGCGCCCCAGATTGAAGTACGAGAACACCCCCATCAGCAGCCCGACGAACATCAGGTACCAGACAAACGACTGATGCTTGAGGGCCCATTCCGAGAGATTGAAAGACCCTTTCATTGACTGTCCTCGTCGAGTTTCACGGCTTGTCCGGGTTTGAGGCTGTTGACGCCGGCGCTGACCACACGCTCGCCGGACTTGACCCCGCCCGCCAGCACCACGGTGCTGTCGGTGCGGCTGGTCACGCTGACGTCGCGCGGGGCAACGGTTTTGCTTTGCGGGTCGATCACCCAGATCCGTGTTTTGCCGTCGGCCTCCTGCAAGGCTGTCGCAGGCAATTCGATTCGCGGTTTGATCGCCGAACTGAGGGTCACGCTGATTGCCGTGCCGAGGCGGAATCCGGGCGGCGTGCTGGCCAGGGTCAAGCGGGCACGACGGGTGCGCGTGGCGCTTTGCGCCTGTGGTTCGATCTCACGGATGACGGCGGTGGTGTTGATGCTCGGATCAAGTTGCGCGGCCACCAGAAACACCACGTCGCTGGGAATCTGATCGACCAGCGTGTCCGGCAGATCGATCACCGCTTCCTTGATGTCCGGTTGCGCCAGTGTCACCACTTGCTGCCCGGCGGTGACCACCTGACCGGCCTCGGCATTCCACGCGGTGACCACGGCTTTGTGGTCGGAGCGCAGTTCGGTATAGCCGAGCTGATCCTTGCTCTGGTTGACTGCCGCCCGCGCCTGGTCGAGGGATGCCTGGGTGGTTTTCAGATCGGTGGTGGCGATGTCCAGTTGCGCCTGGGCGCCGACCCCGCGATCGAACAGCGCCTGCTGACGCCGGGCGTTGGCCTGGGCGTTGATCAGTTGTGCTTCGACTTTCGCCAGATCGCCCTGGGCCGAGCGCAACTGGTTCTGCTGGTCGGACGGGTCGAGGGTGGCGAGCAAGGTGCCCTTCTCCACCTCGGCACCCACGTCGACGTTACGACTGGCAATGCGTCCGCCGACGCGGAAACCGGTGTTGCTCTCGTAGCGCGCCTGAATGCTGCCGGCGAAACGACCGAGGGTTTCCTCGTTCAGCGCTTGGACCTTGATCGACAGCACCGGCCGCACCGGTTCGGGCGGTGGCTCGCTCTTGGAACAGGCAACCAGCAGCAGCCCGACAGACATCCCCCACAAAGGCTTCATGGCTGTGCTCCCGGTTGCAGTTCCTTGTAGGTGTTCTCGGCGATCTCGACTTTCATCCCCGGATGCAGCAACTGCCCACCGGCAACGATGACTTTTTCGCCGCCCTTGAGCCCTTCGCTGATGATCACGTGGCCGGTCAGGTAGCGGCCGACGGTGACGTTGTGCAGTTGCGCCTCACCCTTGTCGTCGACCATCCATACCGCCGGTTCGCTGATGTTCTTGGTCAGGGCCGACCACGGCAATTCCACTGCCGATTTGCCGCTGCCCTTGGCGGTGGCACTGACCACCGAGCCAAGCTGCATGCCCTGGGGCAGGCTGTCGAGGGTGACCTTGACCTGCACCGTGCCGGACTGCGCCGACACTGCCGGGGTGATTTCGCGCACGGTGCCAGTGGTCTTGATGGCGGGATTGTCGAGCAGGCTGACGACGATCGAACGCTCTGCCGGCCGCTCTGCCAAAAGTGATTCGTACACGTTGAACACCGCGTCGCGATCGCCGTCCCGGGCGAGGCTGAAGATCGGCGCCGTGGCCTGCACCACTTGGCCGACTTCGGCCTGACGCTGGGTGATGATGCCCGGTGCATCGGCGATCAGCGCGGTGTAACTCAGTTGATCCTTGGCGTTGGCCAACTGCGCCTGAGCCGCGCTCAACGCACTCTGGCTGCTGCGCAATGCCGCTTGCGCGGAATCGTATTCGCTCTGGCTGGTGTAGCCCTTGGGCAACAGTTTTTGCTGGCGGACGAACGCGGCAGCGCTCTGTTTGACCCGCGCCTGCTCGGCCAGCACCTGGGCCTGGGCGGAGTCGACGTTGGTCTGCAAGTCCTTGGGATCGAGTTTGGCCAGCACTTGTTTGGCCGAGACGCGGTCACCGACATCGACCATGCGCTGGATGATCTTGCCGCCGACCCGGAACGACAATTCGGTCTGCACCCTGGCCTGAACATCGCCGGTGAGGGTCACCGACGCCGCGAAGTCCGCAGGCTTGACCTCTTGCACGAAGACGCGCGGCAGATACTCCTGGGGCGCCTTTTTTTCGCCGCAGGCGGCGAGCAAAGCGAGCAGGCCCAACAGGGCGGCTGTTTTCAATCCGGGACTCGCCATGCAGACTCCTTCCTGTGTACGAACGTGCAAGTGACGATACGACTGTGAGCTTAGAACAGGGTTCAACCTTCGTCCGGGCGATATATGCATTTATGTGCAGCAGGTATCCTGAGCCGGTTTCCAGAGCACCCAGGAAGGATTTTCATGCTCAAGACCCTCGCGGTGGCCAATTACCGCTCGATCAATAAATTGGTGATTCCACTGGGTCGGCTGAACCTGATCACCGGCCCCAACGGCAGCGGCAAATCCAACCTCTACCGGGCGCTGCGCCTGCTGGCGGAAACCGCTCAGGGCGGCGTGGTCAATGCACTGGCTCGCGAAGGCGGGCTGGAGTCGACGTTCTGGGCCGGGCCGGAAACCATCAGCCGGCGCATGCGCAATGGTGAGGTGCCGATCCAGTCCACCGTGCGCCAGGGCGTGAAACGTCTGAGGCTGGGTTTTGCCGGGGAGGATTTCAGTTATTCGATTGCGCTGGGCTTGCCCGAACCGAGCCTTTCGTTCTTTTCCCTCGACCCGGAAATCAAAAAGGAATGCATCTGGGCCGGGCCGCTGTATCGGCCGGCCAGTCTGCTGGTGGATCGCGACGGGCCGATGATCCGTACCCGCGAGGGTCGCAGCTGGGACGTGCTGGCGCAGCACACGCCGAACTTCGACAGCCTGTTCGATCAGGTCGGCAGCCTGCGCACTTCGCCGGAAGTGTTCCAGATGCGCGAGTTCATCCGCCGTTGGCGCTTCTACGATCACTTTCGCAGCGACGCCGACGCCCCGGTGCGCCAGCCGCAACTGGGCACGCGCACGCCGGTGCTGCATCACGACGGCCGCGATCTGGCGGCGGCGTTGCGCACCATCATCGAGATCGGTGATCCAGAGGCATTGCAGGCGGCGATCAGCGACGCGTTTCCCGGCGCACGGCTGAACATCGCGCCGCTGGCGGGCGGACGCTTTGCCATCGAGTTCTTTCAGGAAGGGTTGTTGAGGCCATTGTCGGCGGCGGAATTGTCGGATGGCACGTTGCGTTATCTGCTGCTGGTCGCCGCGCTGCTGACGCCGCGCCCGCCTTCGCTGATGGTGCTGAACGAACCGGAAACCAGTCTGCATCCGGATCTGTTGCCGGCGCTGGCGCGGTTGATCATTCGCGCATCGCAGGAGTGTCAGGTATGGGTGGTTTCACATGCACGGCGATTGATTTCGGCGTTGCAGGAAGATGAGGAATGCAATTGCATCGTGCTGGAGAAGACCCTCGGCCAGACAGGCGTTGTCGGGCAGAGGGTGCTGGATGAGCCGGCGTGGAATTGGCCTGATTAGCCCTGCCACTTCCCGCCTTCGACGATCACACTCTCAGGCTTGGTGTCATCACTCAGTTCTTTACGCACATACTGGTCATACAGCTTGAGCAGATATTTCTCTTCGCCAAGCTTGGCCAACTCCGCATTCACCCAGTCGCGCAATTCGATGTTGCCCTTCTTCACCGCCGGTGCAATCGGGGCTTCGGCGCCGAGTTTTTCATCCAGCACGCGGTAGCCCGGGTTCTGCTTGGCCCAGCTGAACAACACCAGATTGTCCTGGGCGTAGGCATCGCCACGACCGTTGGCCAGGGCTTGGAGGGACTCGGAGTTTTTCTCGAACTTCAGCAGTTTCCAGTCCGGGTGGTTCTTGGTCAGCCAGATATCGGCGGTGGTGCCGGTGGTGACGATGGTGGTGCGGGTCGCCAGGTCATCCAGCTTCTTCACGTCGCTGCCCTGCGGCACCAGCGCCTGCACCGCGACCTTGAGATTCGGGTTGGTGAATTCCACCGCTTCCTTGCGCTCCGGAGTCACGGTCATGTTGGCGAGGATCAGGTCGACCTTGTCGCTTTGCAGGAACGGAATGCGGCTCGCCGGCTCCACGGCCACGAACTCGACCTTGTTTTCATCGCCCAGCAGATCCTTGGCGAATTGACGACCGATGTCGGTATCGAAGCCGACATAGCGCCCGGCTTCATTAACGAAGCCGAACGGCGGTTTGTCGGTGAACACGCCGACAATCAGTTTGTCGCGGGCCTTGATCTTGTCCAGGTAACCCGCCGGCGCAGTGCTTTCGCTGGCGACTTTCGGCTTGGCCGGTTCTTCGGTCTTGTTGCAGCCGGCCAGCAACGCGAGGCTGATCAGCGGTAATGCAAACAGGGCTTTGGCAGTTTTCATGGCAGTTCCGGTTCCTTGGTTTGAGACGTTGTGGACGAAGTCGTTGAAGGCAGGGCTTCGACGTAGGAGAACTTCTCCAGGAACTGCTGCGCGCGTGCGGTTTGCGGGTTCGTAAAGAAAAGCTCGGGCGGGTTCTGTTCGAGGATGCGCCCGGCATCCATGAACACGATGCGGTCGGCCACCGCGCGGGCGAAGGCCATTTCGTGGGTGACGATCAACAGGGTCATGCCTTCGCGGGCCAGGTCCTGAATCACTTGCAGCACTTCCTTGACCATCTCCGGGTCGAGGGCGGCGGTGACTTCATCGAAGAGCATCACTCGCGGGTTCATGCACAACGAACGGACGATGGCGATACGTTGCTGCTGGCCGCCGGAGAGCTGGCGCGGGAAGGCATCGCGTTTCTCCAGCAGGCCGACGCGCTCGAGCAACGCTTCGGCCTGTTGCTGCGCTTCGCGGCGTTGGCGCTTCTGCACCTTGAGCGGGCCGAGCAGCAAGTTATCGAGCACGCTCATGTGCGGGAACAGGTGATAACTCTGGAACACCATGCCGATCTGCTGACGTACTTCGCGCCAGTCGGTGGCCTTGTCCAGCAGCTCGCGGCCGGCGAATTTCAGAGAGCCGCCATGGGCAACTTCCAGACCGTTGAGGCAACGCAGCAGGGTACTTTTTCCGCAGCCGCTGGGGCCGAGGATGACGATGACTTCGCCGGATTTCACTTGCAGGTCGATGCCCTTGAGCACCTGCTGTTCGCCGAAGAATTTGTTGAAACCCTGAAACTCGATCAATGCGCTCATGCTTGCGTCCAGCGTCGCTCCAGCACGCGCGAGGCGGCCGACAGCGGGTAGCAGATGAAAAAGAAAAACAGGAATAGCGCGCCGTAGATCAGCACCGATTCGTAGGTGCGCTCGATGATCTGCTGGCCGACCTTGATCACATCCACCACGCCGATCAGCACCGCCAGCGAACTGGTCTTGATGATCCGCGTGTAGACGTTGATGGTCGGTGGCGTCATGCGTTTCAGCGCCTGGGGTAGCAGCACGTAGCCGTAGAGCTGCGCCGCGTTCAGGCCGATAGACAACCCCGCTTCACGCTGCCCGCGTGGCAACGAATGCAGCGCACCGCGCGCCACTTCGCCGACCTCACTGGCGCCCCACAGCGACAGCACCAGCACCGCGCACCAGAAGCTCGGCAGGCTCAGGCCGAAGAAAATCGGCAGGCCGAAAAACAGCAGGTACAACCAGACCAGCACCGGAATCGCCCGGAACAGTTCCAGATAGATCCGCAGCACCGCGTTCAGCCACTTCACGTTGAGCGTGCGCAGTACGCCGTAGAGCACACCGCCGACGGTGCTGAGGGCGATGCTCAGGAACGAGATCGACAGGGTTTGCCCGGCGCCTTTGGCCAGTTGCGGCAACGACACCCAGAGCAGTTCAAGACCCGAACTGGCCATGCTGGAGCCTCCTTTCCAGACGGCTCAACAGCAGCGACAGCGGCAGGAACAACAGCACGCAGATCAGCGTCAGCACGGCGAGCATTTCGTAGGTTTTGTAGTAGAGCGCGATGTAGCTTTTGGTGGTGTAGAGAATCTCCGGCACCGCCACGGCCGAGACCACGGTGGTCTCCTTGAGCAGGAAAATGAAATTGGCGAACAGCGACGGCAGGCTGAGGATCCCCGCTTGCGGCAGGATCACGTAGCGCAGCAACTGACCGTGAGACAGGCCGATGGAGCGGCCCGATTCAAGCTGCGCCTGGGGCACCGCATCCACACCGGCGCGCAGCACTTCGGTGAGGTAGGCGCCGCCGAGGAACGTCATGGTGATGATCGCGGCGGTGAAGCCGGAAACCCTGATCCCCAGTGCCGGCAAGGCGAAGTAGACGAAGAACAGCTGGATCAGCAGCGGCGTGTTGCGCGCCAGCTCCACATACAGCCCGACCAGTTTTTGCAGGTAAGGCGTGCGAAACACCAGAATCGTCGCGTTCAGCAGCGCTACCAGCAACGAGGTGCCAATGGCGATCAAACCGACCTGCAGCGTCACGCCCACGGCTTTGAGAAACGCCGGCAACGTGCTGAGGATAAATGCGTAATCGAAGGTCATGAAACATCCTGACGCCGCTCGGTAAGCGACGGTGGTGCAGTCCATGGACAGCGGGTAGCTGTCCGGCAGGCACCGACTTTAAAGGTATAAGAAAAAGAATTTAAATACCGTTAAAGCATATTGATATCACGCAAAAAACTAATCGGCGGGTTTGCCGGGAACAAGGAGGAAGGCTATTGTCCCCAGCGCTGTAGGACGGATCTTTTTTGCATAAAAGCCCTCCAAGGACGAACAGCTTTTGGCCAGACTCCCCCGGCCGAACCCATAACAAGGAAGAGAACATGGACGTAAAAGTGCCGCAGCGACTGGATCCGCAGGAAATCGTGAAATTGTTGGTGGCGTTGCGCCGGGCGTTGAAAACCGGGATAGCCTGAGCTTAAAGACACCCTCACCTGTACACACAAAAACGCCGATGACCATCACTGGCCATCGGCGTTTTCATACCTGAAGGGGTTGTGTTGCTGCGTCAGATCAGAACGCCGGCAATACCGCGCCGTTGTACTTCTTCTCGATGAACGCTTTGACTTCCGGACTGGTCAGGGCAGCGGCCAGTTTCTTGATGGCATCGCTGTTCTTGTTATCTTCACGGGCGACCAGGAAGTTCACGTAAGGCGAATCGGCACCTTCGATCACCAGGGCGTCCTTGGTCGGGTTCAACTTGGCTTCCAGCGCGTAGTTGGTGTTGATCATGTCCAGGTCGACTTCTTTCAGAACCCGCGGCAACAGGGCCGACTCCAGTTCCTTGAACTTGAAGTTGTGCGGGTTCTTGGCGATGTCTTTCGGCGTGGCCAGAGCGTTTTTAGGATCTTTCAGTTCGATCAGGCCAGCCTTCTGCAGCAGGATCAGCGCACGACCGCTGTTGCTGCCTTCGTTCGGAATGGCGATGGTGGCGCCGTCCGGCAGTTCGGCCAGGGTCTTGTACTTGCTCGAGTAGCCACCGAACGGTTCAACGTGCACGCCTTGCACGGTCACCAGGTACTTGGCCTTGTCGTCCTTGTATTTACCCTGGTTGAAGCTGTTCAGGTACGGCAGGGTCTGGAAGTAGTTGGCGTCCAGACGCTTCTCGCCTACCTGTACGTTCGGTTGAACGTAGTCGGTGAAGACCTTGATTTCCAGATCCACGCCTTCTTTGGCGAGAGTCGGCTTGATCAGCTCGAGGATCTCGGCGTGTGGAACCGGGGTCGCGGCGACCACCAGTTTTTCGCCGGCCTGGGCCAGGGAAGCAGTCAGAGCAGCCGCCAATGCGGTAAACAACAGAACCTTTTTCATGCAGTGTCCTTAGTCGAAAATCACGGTCGTCATCGACGACGGCATTAATACGTGTGCCAGCGATGTGCTACTGCTGGCGTGAGTCGGACAATACCGGGATTTTTTATTCCCGGACAATAACGTTTATTCAGCTTCATATTCCATTTTGTTCATGTTGAACAAAATGGTTACAAAGCCTCACTCAGGCTCAACAGTAATTCTTTCAATGCCTTACGTTCCCCGGCTGTCCCTTTGACAGTGATGCTCGCCACCTGACGTTCGATCTGAACCGGCGACCCAGACACCTCGGGCAGGTTCAGGTGCTCCGGCAGGATTTCATCGCCAGTGCTCACCAGAAGTGCAAAGTGAATGACGTTTTCCAGCTCCCGGGTGTTGCCCGGCCAGCTGTGCTGCTCCAGCACCTCCTGCGCCGCTTCGCTGATCAGCGGCACCGGCAGATCCAGGCGCTGGCTGTAGATGCCAAGGAAGTACTCGGCCAGCGACAGAATGTCACCGACCCGCGCCCGCAACGCCGGCAGTTCCAGATGCCCTTCGCTGAGATAGTGATAAAGCCGCTCGTGGAATTTCCCCGCCGCCACTGCTTGCGCCAGATCGATGCTGGTCGCAGCGACCAGTCGCACGTCCACCGGGCTCGGCTGATGCGCACCGACGCGGGTGACTTCGTGGTTTTCCAGGGCGGAAAGCAATTTGATCTGGATCGGCAGCGGCAGATCGCCGATCTCGTCCAGGTACAAGGTGCCGCCATTGGCCGAACCGAACCAGCCGGCGCGGCTACTGGCCGAACCGCTGTAACTGCCAGCGGCGTAGCCGAACAGTTCGGCATCGGCGTAGGTCGGGCTGATCGCCCCGCAATTGACCGAGACAAACAAGCCGCTGCGATCACTGGCGCGGTGGATATGGCGGGCGAGCAATTCCTTGCCGGTGCCGGTCTCGCCGCGAATCAGCACCGACGTCGAGCGCGGTGCGAGCTGGGCCATTTCCTCGCGCAACTGACGAGAGCGTGGATCAACGAACACCAGCGCCTTGGCGCGAATGCTCAGGGGACTTTTTTCCGCATCGGGAAAGGTCAGCAACGGCTGACCGAAGGTTTCGAAACTCATGGCAGACTCCCGCCCCAAATCGCCGGGAGACGGGGGCGTTGAAAAATATATAAGTGGTCAGGCACGACGCCGGGCGTGTTGTTCCATGCGGTTTTGCAGGCGATACAAATAAGCGAACCCCTGCTCCCAGCGTTGATGCCCGGACTTCACGTTGATATGACCGGCGCCCGCGAGAATCCCCGCCTCGGCGCCCCAGTTGCGCGCCAGTTCCAGCGCACGCGGCGCGCTGACGGCGGCATCGTTGTCGGAACTGACGACCTGGCTCGGGAACGGCAGCAGATCGGTGGGAATCGGCGCGAAATTGCGCAGTGCCGGCACGCAGGCCGGACGCTCCACATCCGCCGGCGCGACCAGCAGCGCACCGCGTACCTGACGCAAATGCTGCAACGGCGCGGTAGCCGCCCAGTGCGCCACGGTGATGCAACCCAGGCTGTGAGCGATGAGAATCACCGGCGTGCTGTCGGCGGCAATCGCTTCGGCCAGCGCCGCGACCCAGTCTTCACGACGCGGCGTCAGCCAATCGGCCTGCTCCACCCGCGCGCTGTTCGGCAGACTGTTCTGCCAGTGGCTTTGCCAATGATCTTCTGGCGATCCTTGCCAGCCCGGCACAATCAGATAGCGGATTGATTCGTTGCGCATGGGGAGCTCTCCTGCGTCGTGTCTGTTCCTGATCGAGTATAGGGATGGGATTTATATTCGTTAAGGAATAAGAAGCTATTTATTAAGACCTGAAATGAATATCAAGTCTCAGACAAAAAAGGGGCCGCACCCTGCCAAGGAGACGGCCCCGGAAAAACGTGAAACCCTTATCGTGCAGTGATCACCGACAGTTTGGTGATGCCCGCCCGCTCAATCGATGCCATGGCTCGCGCCACTTCGCCGTAATTCACCCCGTCGTCCGCCTGTAATTGCACGCGCACTTCCGGGTCCTTGGCCTTGGCCGACTTGAGGTTGAACTCCAGCAGATCCGGCTGGATTTCGTCCTTGTTGATAAACAGTTTTCCAGCACCGTCGATGCTCACCACCAACGGGTCTTTCTGCTCGACCGGCGCCACCGCTTCGGTCTTCGGCAGGTTGATCGGTATCGCGTTGGTCAACAGCGGCGCGGTGACGATGAACACCACCAGCAGCACCAGCATCACATCCACCAGCGGCGTCACGTTGATCTCGCTCAGCACCTCGTCGCTGTCTTGCGTGGAGAAGGCCATATCAGGACGCCTCCTTAACTTTTGTCGCGTTGCCCTGGGCCGCAGCCTTGTGCGCGGTCGGGTGGATCAGCACGCGGAACGAACTCTTTTGCGCCAGGCTGTAGAAGTCGTGGGCAAAGTCGTCCAGATCCGCCGCCGTCAGTTTCAGACGACGCAAAAAGTAGTTGTAAACCAGCACCGCCGGCACCGCGACCGCGATCCCCACACCGGTGGCGACCAGCGCTGCACCGATGGGCCCTGCGACCGTTTCCAGGCTCGCCGAGCCCGCCGCGCTGATTCCCTTCAACGCTTCCATGATTCCCCACACCGTGCCGAACAGGCCAATGAACGGCGAGGTGCTGCCAATACTCGCGACCACCGCCAGACCGGTTTCCAGCGAACGACGCTCGCGGACGATCTGCTGACGCAAGGCACGTTCGAGGCGGTCCTGATGGTTGATCGCCTGGCTCAGGTCATTGGCCTGCGGCGCCTCACCCACTTGAATCGCCGCGTAACCGGCCTGTGCCACCCGCGCTGCGGCGCCGGGCTGGGTTTCGCTCAACTCGGCGGCGGAGTCCAGACTCGACGCCGCCCAGAAGCGCTTGTGAAATTTGCGATCCTGCGCCTTCAACCGACCAAACTGCACAGCCTTGAGCAATGCCAGGCCCCAGGTGGCGACAGAGAAGACCACCAGCAGCCAGATCACCGCGCTTTCGATGGATTCCAGTGGAGATGCCAGTAACGTCATGATGTGTTCCCTCGTGTAAACATTTCGCGCGAATTTGGTTTCGGTTTAGTGAATCTTGAAATCGATGGGCACGCTGACCCAGCCGTCCTGGGCGACATCACCCTGCTTGGCCGGCACGAAGCTCCAGCGCTTCACGGCGTCCAGCGCCGCGTCGTCGAGCTGTTGCCGGCCACTGCTTTTCTGAATCTGGATCTCGCCCGGTTTGCCGCTGGCCAAAACGTGCACTCGCAGCAACACCGTGCCTTCCCAACCGCGACGCTGGGCCAGCGACGGATACTCAGGCGCCGGGTTCTTCAGGTACGCGGCGTTGGCCGAGGCCGGGGTCACCGGAGCAGGCGCCGGTGGTGCAGGTGGCGCAGGCGCGGCGACCGGAGCGGCCGGTTGTGGCGGAGCCGGCGGTTGCTCGACAGCTTTGGGCGCCGGCTTCGGTACCGGTTTGGCGACCGGTTTCGGTTTGGGAATCGGCTTCGGTTTCGGTGGCGGCTTGGTTGCCAGTTCGTCCTCTACCGGCGGTGGAGGCTCGACCACAGGTGCCGGTGGCGGCGGTACAACCTCTGGCGGCGCCGGGGGTGCCGGGCGCGAAAATTCGATGGTCATCGGTGGAATTTCCGGCGGCACGATCGGCAGCGCCGGTGTCGGATGCTGGTTGATCCAGTAGATCACCGCGCCATGCACCACCAGCGCCAGAACGCCGAGCAGAATCGTTTCGCGGCGGCTCAGAATGCCCTTGGGCGCGCGCTGCAAACGCAGCTGCCCCAACGGCACGCGATGGGGCCGGCCGAGATCGACCAACTCGCCGCTCGGCGCCTGGCGCCACAGCACCTCCTGTGCACTGGCGGCGGTCTGGACATTGCCCATTGATTTACTCCCTGCGGTCTCTTTGCGTTTTTTCGCGTAGCCGATTCGCCGCTTGTTGAATCCCCCACGGCGTGATCGATGGGTCAATCATTGGGGTTGGAGGCTTATCTCCGAAAGTAATCTTTCATGTTATGAATAGACATTTATGGAATATGCAAAACGGTCATTTCCACCCAAGCCACGGCCCGCAAGGCTTCCAGCGATTCGCCGGAATCGACATGCTTTCCCGGCATAAAAAGTATTCATCCAAGGCATCGGGTTATCGATGACCCGGGATCCGGTGACATCTAATTCCAAGGTGATAGTTGACGAACTTTTCAAGAGACAAATAAAAAGGCCGATGCATGTTTAATGCATCGGCCTTCGACTTGCAGAATTTCTTATTGCTTCACAAACTCCCCGGCCAGACCCACTACATCACCGTCAAAGTTGGTACGCGAGCCCACCGCACGAACTTTCGAGTAGTTGTGATCCGGCGAGAACAGGGTCCAGGACTGATAGCCAGTGCCGTCATTCAGAGCCGCGAAAGTAATGATCGTAGGCTGCCCGGTGCTGTTCTGGAAGTGGTAGTGACCGTACGCGATGTCGTAGTTCACGCCGTTCTGGCTGAATTTTCCGCTGAAGGTGCCGTTGGAGTCGTTGCCATCGGTAATCGTCAGTTTGGCGCCAGCGTTAGCGTTTACATAGTTGCCATTAATGCTCGACATAACGAGATTTCCTTTATCGTTGGATAAGTGTCTTCCGATGAGAGCAAGTTTCCTCCTGGAAACTCACGACACTCAGGATGGTTCGCCATTCACTTATTGTCCACGGGACTTTTCAACGATATTGCTATATGCACTATTCATGTCATTCATAACTTATTTCGATTCGTAAGAGTCCTGATAACTAACGACTGGCATGGGTCTGTTGCGCACCAATGGCCGGCGCAATCACGGCCGTCTCCGAACGCGGCGTCCCGGCCGGCACCCAGTCATAACTCACAGGCAGAGCCCGATAGACCCAGTTGCTGATCGCGTCGCTGCCCGGTGCCTTGCCCAGATAGGGGCTGACGTATTCCCAGACGTTTTCACCGCTGGCTGTCACTTGGAAGAACCGCCCGTTCATGCCCTCGTCGATCAGCGTGTTGCCGTTGGGCAAACGCCGCGCGCTGCTGATGAACGAGCTGTAGAACGCCCACCCCGGCTGCTTCGAATTGGCGGCGCTGTACTGCCAGACGATTTCGTTTTTCACCGGGTCGATTTCCAGCACCCGCGAGCCGGAAATCAGCCCCAGCGTGACGTTCGGGTAACCCGCCGAACCCTGGTTGTCGAACACCAGCAGATTGCCGGCGCCGGGCAGTCCGGCCGGGATGATGTGCGCGTCATGCTGGCCAACAAACTGGTCCACCGGGCGCGGTATTTTCTGAGCGGTTTTCGGGTTGGTCAGCGGCAGATTCGGCCCCAGGCGCCAGACCACTTTGCCACTGTGTTTGTCGATGATCGCGATGAAGTTGGCGTTGCGTGAATCGAGCAGCAGATTGTCCGGGTTGAAGCGTTTGTCGCCGGCATCGAACCACTTGTTCGGCCCGACCAGGCTGAGGTTGTTGATGTGCAGGTAATCCGGATTTTCACTGGCCCGCACCAGCTTCAATTGTTCGGCGGTGAAACCGAACTCGTTCAAGTGATCCGACGCCAGCCACTGCCATTTCACCTCGCCCGTAGAGCTGACTTCGTAGATCGCATCGTCGATCACCTCGGGCACTTTGAAGCCTTTGACCTTGTGCACCTTGTTCGCCAGCACCACGGTGTTGCCGTTGCTCAGGCGACGCTGGTCGTGATGCTGTTGCGCAGCGCCACCGGGTGCCTTGTCGCCCCACTGCCAGACGACTTTGCCGTTCCAGTCCAGCTCGCCGACACTCTGATTGCCCAGGCCGTTGCCGGCAGAACCGAGCTTGCCCGGATCCTTTTCGCTCAGTTGCAGCAACACATGGCCACGCTCACCACCGACCAGTTTCGGGTCGATGATCGCTGACGGGAAGCCGGCCTGAGGCCAGCTCTTCACTTCGTTGCCGTTCATGTCGATCAGGTGCGTCTGCTTGTCGGCACCGCTGAAGATCACATATTGGTTGAAGGCCTTGGCCGGGTCGTATCGGGTGACACCGGTGGGATAGACGCTGGGCGCGGCGAGCGCTCCGGCACTGAGCACTGCGCCGGACAACAACACCGGTAAAGCGGTTTTGATGCGCAACATGATGCAGCTCCTTGAAGGATCGATCAGAAGTCGTAGCGACCGGTGACGCCGAGGGTGCGCGGCGTACCGAGCAGGCCTTCATAACCGCCGTTGCCGCCGGTCCACAGGGTCGTGTAGTAGGTTTTGTCGAAGGCGTTTTTCAGCCACAGCGAGACGTCCCACTGGCCCTGATTGAAATCGCCGCGCAGGCCGGTGGAGAGATTGACCACCGCGTAACTCGGGATCTGGCCGTAGTCGGAATCCTCGACCGTACCCACCGCTTTGGAGCGGAATGCATAGCTGCCGGTGACATAGGGTTGCAGCCCGTTGGCCAGATTCCATTCGTATTTGCCGTTGGCGTTGCCGATCCATTTCGAGGCGCCGACAACCTGGTGACCGCTGAGGTCGCAAGAGGCCGGAGCACGCGGTGCAAGGCTGACTTCAGGTGGGCACGGAGCATCTTTGTAGGAGAGGTAACTGACGTCGTTGAACGAGCCGTTGAAGTTCAGCGTCAAGCCGCGCAACGGGATCACGGTGCTTTCGAATTCCACGCCACGTGAGCGCACTGAGCCGGCGTTGGTCAGGTATTGCACCCGGTTGACGTCGTCGTAGGCGTTGGTCTGGTAAGCGTTGACCTGCGTCCAGAACACGTTGGCGTTGAGCTGCAAACGCCGATCCCACAGGGTGCTCTTGAAGCCGAGTTCAGCGTTGTTGGCGCGTTCGGTGCCGATCAGCAACGAGTCGGCGCCAGCGGTCGGCGCCGAGCCGACCACAAGGTTGACCCCTCCGGATTTCTCGCCGTGGGACAGCGTGGCGTAACCGAGCAGATCATCGGTGATGCGATAACTGAGGTTGAGCAATCCGGATGGGCTGGAGCTGTACTGATTGAGATCGCCAGAATCGTAAGCGCCGGTACGTCCGCGTCGTGCAGTGGCCGCTGCGCCGGTGACAGCGGCACCGCCGACCGGTGCATCGCGAGTGACCCAGGCGTTCTTCTCTTCATAGGTGCCGCGCACTCCGGCGGTGAAATCCAGGCGTGGTGTGAGGTGCCAGGTGCCTTGGGCGAACAGCGCAAAACTGTCGGTCTGGATGTGGCCGCGACCGACACTGCCGACGTTGGCCAATGCGCCCCGTGGCGTGCCGTTCCAGATGTCGGCCTGGGGGCCGTAATAGGCGAAGGACTTGTTGTCCAGGTCCGAGCCAAAGTAGTACGCGCCGAGCACGTAATCGAAGGACTCGCCCTTGGGCGACGCCAGACGAAATTCCTGCGAATACTGTTTGTCCTCGACAGAAACCCCGGCGTTGTAGGTTGCCGCAACGTTGAGACCATCATCGTTGGCCGGGGTGAAATTCCAGTAGCGATAGGAGCTGATCGAGGTCAGGGTGAAGTCGCTCGGCAACGTCCAGTTGGCCTCCACCGATGTGCCGCCCTGATGCACCGTGACGTGCTGGTCGTTGTCCAGATTGACCTTGCGGTGCGAGCCGTTGACCAGCGTCGCGCCGGCGGCGTTGGCCCGGGACTGATAGAGGTTGACGCCATTGATGGTCGGCCCGGTGTTGTACAGCACGCGGGTGCCGGCGCTGGAATCCTCTTCGTTGTAATCACCGATCCAGCGCAGATTGAAATTCTCGTTGGGCTTGAACAACAGCTGTGCCCGGAAGCCGTCGCGGGAACCGCCGTTCAGGTCATGACCGTTGAATTCGTTTTTGATGTCGCCATCGCTGCGGGTGCGATAGGCGGAAATTCGCCCGGCCAGTTGATCGTTGAGCGGCCCGGAAAGCGTGCCCTTGGTCTGGAAATAACCGTCCTCGCCGACCGAGGTTTCGATGCTGTGCTCCGGGGTAAAACTCGGCGGGCGGGTGCTGATGTTGATCACCCCGGCGGTGGTGTTCTTGCCGAATAATGTCCCCTGCGGACCGCGCAGGACTTCAAGCTGTTCGATGTCCATCAGGTCGAACACCGCCATCCCCGGACGGCCCAGATAAACGTTGTCGATGTACAGGCCGACGCTACCTTCCAGGCCATCACTGGCCGGGTTGTTACCCAGGCCGCGAATCGACACGCTGGACTGGCGCGCATGCATGTAGGCGACGTTGACGCTGGGCACCAACTGCTGCAGATCCTGGATGCGATAGACCCGTTGCGTCTCCAGGGTCTGACCGCTGACCACGCTCATCGGCGTTGGAACATCCTGCGAACTTTCTTCGCGACGGCGGGTAGTGACGGTCACGGTTTCCAGTTGTGAAGTGGCGGTCGCGGTCTTGCCTGCCGGTGCCGGCACAGGGGTTTCCGTTTCAGCGGCGTTGCCGTGGGTCCAACTGGCACTCCCCGCCAGCAGCAGGGCCAGAGGCAGACGTTTGAGCCGTCGTGGCGGCGGCGGTGAAGCGAGGTTCAACGGACTCATGGGGCTGCTCCTGGTCAAAAAACACGCAGACATCTTTCACGCCGCATATTCTTTTAAGTTATTTATTTATGTTTTTACAAAGATTTACTGCATAAGAGATTGCCTTTATAAGGAGTCGACCTAATGCATATCCAATGCATTTCCCGGATATTTTTTATGTGAAAAATGCATATCGATTTGCGCCAGCTCAGACACTTCATCGCCCTCGCCGAACAACGCAGCTTCGTCGCGGGCGCGCAGGCGGTGAACCTGTCGCAGTCGGCGTTCAGCCGCAGCATTCAGGCGCTGGAGCACAGCGTCGGTTGCCAGTTGGTGGATCGCGGGCGCAAGGAATTGCCGCCGACCAAACAGGGTCAGGTGCTGCTTGAGCACGCGCGGCGGCTGGTCAGCGGTGCGCAGCAGATGGCCAACGAGATCAGCCAGTTCAACGGGCTTGAGGCGGGGGAATTGCGCTTCGGTTGCGGCCCGGCGCCGGCGGCAGGATTGATCCCGCGAGCGATCGGCAGCTTCATCGGCCGCTACCCGAAAGCGCGGGTGCATTACCAGGTCGATGACTGGCAGAGCCTGAGCAAGCGACTGCTGAGCGAAGAGTTCGAATTCTTTGTCGCCGACACCCGTCACTTCGAGGCGGATCCGGATTATCTGACCCACCGTTTGCGGCCACGCAAATGGCATTTCTGCTGTCGCGCCGGGCATCCGCTGGCCGCATCGGATCGGGTCACGGCCGAGCAATTGATGAGTTATCCACTGGCCGTGAGCATTCGTCCGCCGAACCTGCGCAAGGTCATCGTCGACCTTAGTGGCCGGCCGGATTTCGTCCCGAATGTGGAATGTGAAAACAGCGCCAGCCTGCTCGGCGTGGTGCTGCGCTCCGATGCGATCGGCATCGTTGGCGCCTATTCGGATGCACTGCATCAGGCCCGGGGTGAGCTGGTGTGTTTGAAGGTAGAAGGGTTGGCGGATGATCTGGAGGAGCTTTACACCCGTTACGGAATTGTCAGCCGCGCCGGGTATCGGTTGTCACCGTTGGCCGAGGCGATGATCGAGCAGATCAAGGCGATTGATGCGGTGGATGAGGAGGTGTGCTCGCTGGCAAACCTGGCCGTCTGAGCCCATGCGTTTCATGCATCACAAGCATTCCCCGAATGCACTTGCCGAACACCCTCGCCGAAAGCGAAAAACCTCGCCTGTCTTTCTGACTGGTGAACCCCATGTCCAACCCGCAAAACCCCGTGCGCAACGTGCTGTACATCATGTGCGATCAACTGCGCCGCGATTACCTGTCGTGCTACGGCCACCCGCATCTGCACACTCCGAACATTGATCGCCTGGCCGCCACCGGCGTGCGCTTCAGTCGCGCCTACACCCAGGGCACGATCTGCGGACCGTCGCGGATGTCGGCCTACACCGGGCGTTATGTCAGCAGCCATCAAGTGGCATGGAACGCCGTGCCGCTGCCGCTGGAAGAACTGACCATCGGCGATTACCTGCGGCCCCACGGCATTCGTACTGCGCTGGTCGGCAAGACCCACGCCACGGCCAACGTGGATGCCTTGCAGCGGCTGGCGATCAACCCTGAAAGCGCCCAGGCCGAAGTGCTGAACGAAGTCGGCTTCGAGCCGTACTTTCGTCACGACGGCATCTTCCCCGACGACCCGCTGTTCGATGACAAACGCGAATCCGCGCCGTATACCCATTACCTGCGCGAGCAGGGTTTCGAAGGGCGAAACCCCTGGCACGACTGGGCCAACGCCGCTGAAGGCGACAACGGCGAAATCCTCAGCGGCTGGAAAATGCGCAACGCCCATCTGCCGGCGCGAATTCCCGAGCAACATTCAGAGACTGTCTACACTACAAATCGAGCCATCGACTTCATCGGTGAGCAAGGTGAAAAACCGTGGTTTTTACACCTGTCCTATATCAAACCCCACTGGCCCTACATCGTACCGGCGCCGTACCACACTTTGTACAGTACGAAATCGATTCTCGAACCGGTACGTAATGCCTCTCCAAGCGACCATCCGGTCTATCAGGCCTTTCGCCAGCATGAGGAAAGCCTGAACTTCTCCAAAGACCCGGTACGACTGAACGTGATCCCGACGTACATGGGCCTGGTCAAACAGGTCGATGATCAGTTGGGGCGGCTGTTCGATTTCCTGCAAAGCAACGGCCGCTGGGAGGACACGCTGATCGTGTTCACCAGCGATCACGGCGACTTTCTGGGCGATCACTGGCTGGGAGAGAAGGAGTTCTTGCTGGAGCAAGCGGTGGGCGTCCCGTTGATCGTGCGCGACCCGCGTGCGGCGGCGGATGTCACGCGGGGAACGGTGGACGAGCGCCTGGCGGAAACCATCGACGGCATGCCGACCTTTCTCGAAGCGCTGGGCGTGACGGGCGCCGAACATCGACTTGAAGGCCGCTCGCTGATTCCACTGCTGCACGGCGAGAATCCCGAATGGCGCCGCTATGCAATCAGCGAATACGACTACGCCTTCCAGGCCCCGGCGCGGGAGCGACTGGGCCAGCCGATCGACCGTTGCCGCATGACCATGGTGCGTAGCGAGCGTTGGAAATACCTGGCGTACGACGGCTTTCGGCCGCAGCTTTTCGATCTGTTGAATGATCCGCAGGAGCTGCAGGATCTGGGCGCGGACCCGGCATATGCGGCGGTGCGCGAGGAGCATGCGGGCTATCTGTTCGAGTGGGTGCGCGGTTTGAAGCGGCGCACGACCATCAGTCATCAGGAGATTGATTTGCGTGGGCAGCGGTTTCGTTATGGGGAGCCGGAGACGGAGAAGATGGTGCAGATCGGCGTGTGGTGATTTGAAGCATCGCTGGCAAGCCAGATCCCACAGGATTTGTGTACACCGCAAACCTGTGGGAGCGAGCTTGCTCGCGATAAGGCCCGATCAGACACCGACGATTTCGGCGCCTTTGATGGTCTGACTACGCTGCCCATTCGCCCCGACCGGCACCTCCCCTTTCAGCGTCACCCGACGCACCACCCGATCCTGAGTGCCGTAATCATCAATCGCATAATGCTGCGTCGAACGGTTATCCCAGATCGCCACATCACCGGCCTTCCAGCGCCAGCGCACGGTGTTTTCCTGACGAATCACATGACTCTGCAACAAGCCGAACAGGTGCGCCGAATCAGCCTGGGAGTAACCCTTGATGCGTTTGACGAAATGCCCCAGCAGCAAGCTTTTTTCGCCGCTGATCGGGTGTACGCGGACCACCGGGTGTTCGGTCTCGTAGACGGTCGAGGTAAAGATCTTGCGATAGCGCTCAAGCTTCTCCGCCGAGACGTCCGGCTTCGCCCCGGCGTAGTCGTATTCGTTGCTGTGCACGGCCACCAGTTTGTCCGCCAGCTCACGCAGCTCGGTCGGCAGTTCGTTGTACGCGGTCGCGGTGTTCGCCCACAGCGTGTCGCCACCGAATGCCGGGGCCACCACCGAACGCAGGATCGAGGCCTTTGGGTAGGCATCGACGAAGGTCACGTCGGTGTGCCAGGAGTTGGCGCGCTGCCCTTCGGCGCCGTCCAGTTCCAGCAGGTACCGGGTGCCCTCGCGGGACGGCACGGTCGGGTGCGCCACCGGTTCGCCGAGCAGATGGGCGAAGGCTTCCTGACGTTGATCGTCGAGCTGGGTCTGCTCGCGAAAGAACACGACCTTGTACTGCACCAGCGCCTGTTGAATGGCTTCAACCGTTGCGGCATCCAGTTCACCGGACAGGTGCACGCCACGGATTTCGGCACCGATACGGCCGGCCACCGGATGAATGTCCAGCGCGTGGACAGCGGGTTTTACAGCGAGTGCGGCATTGCTCATGGGTAGACCCTCATCGACTGCTTGCGGTTGGACGGCAGCGAAACAACGCTCTATCTATATTCCATTTACATCTAATAGATATTCACATGCTTCGTTGACGGAATAAGAGCTTGCATTTAAAACCTCAAGCAACCTCGTCGCAAATGCCTTCGAGCTATTTTTAGGATGCCGGAAAAGCATATGGATCTTCGCCAGTTGCGCTACTTCATCGCCCTCAACGAACACCGCAGTTTTGTCCGCGCGGCCGACGCCATGGGCATCACTCAACCGGCGTTCAGCCGCAGCATTCAAGGGCTGGAGCAGGAGTTCGGCTGTGTGCTGGTGGATCGCGGCAACAAGGATCTGCGCCCCACTCCAGAAGGTCAGGTGGTGCTCCAGCACGCCCTGACCCTGGTGCAGGGCGCGGCATTGCTCAGCGCCGAAGTGACCCAGATGACCAAGCTCGACGCCGGCGAACTGCACTTCGGTTGCGGCCCGGCGCCGGCGGTGAAACTGGTGCCGGACGCGGTGGCGCAATTCATCAACGCGCACCCGAAAGTGCGCACCTGCTTTCAGGTGGATAACTGGGAAAAACTCAGCCGCGCGCTGAGCCGCGAGGAGATCGAATTCTTCATCGCCGACATCCGCCATTTCGAATCCGACCCGAACTTCCAGACCCAGCCGCTGACGCCCAAGCGCGGGGTGTTTTTCTGCCGGCCGGGGCATCCGCTGCTGGCCAAGGAAAGCCTGTCGACCAACGACATGTTTGACTACCCGCTGGCGACCACGCTGATCCCGCCGGGTATTCGCAAACTGCTGGCGAACCTCAGCGGGCGGATCGATTTTTCCCCGACCATCGAGACCGAGCATTTCCCCGCGCTGGTGAAAGTGGTACTGCAATCCAACGCGATTGGTGTAGGCACTGAAGAGGCGTTTGTCGAAGACATCGCCCAGGGCTCGCTGGCGCTGCTGCACTGGCGCAACCTGCCGCAGAACCTGGAGAGCATGAATGCGCGGTGCGGGATTGTGAGCCGTACGGGGTTCAGGCTGTCACCGGCGGCGCGGGCGATGATCGAGACGTTGGTGGCGGTGGATAAACAGGAAATCAGTGTCGCGGTTTGAAGTCGTCATCGCCAGCAGGCTGGCTCACACAGGAAAATGCATTCCAAATGTGGGAGCCAGCCTGCTGGCGATGAGGTCTGTTCTGACGCTAAAAATTCAGAGCTTCGCAGCCGCCAGTTCAGGCGCCACCCACTCGTTCACCTTGAACGGCTTGCGGATCAGCTTCTGCTGCGCCGCCAGATCGACCTTGCCCTGCAGGTTTTCGAGGAACAGCGGATCCAGAGTCGACGGGAAGACTTCACTCAGGTTCTGATCCTTCAGATCCTGGGTGAGAATCACCGGTGGATAACTCGCCAGCCCAGAAACCAACTGCACGTAAGCGTCCTTGTTGCTGTCCTGAGTCAACCACTCCACCGCCTGTTGCTGCGCCTTGAGCAGCTTCGCCACGGCTTCCGGATGCCCGTCGACAAACTTGCCGGTACCCACCAGCACCGACTGCACACTGCCGGCGCCACCGAGGTCCTTGGTATTCAGAGGCAACTCGGCCAGACCTTTGGCCTGCAAGGCGGTCAGCCCGGAGCTGCCCCATGATGCATCGATCTGCTTCGCCGCCAGCGCGGCAACCGCTGCGTTGAAATCGAGGTTGATCACTTTCACGTCCTTTTCGCTCAGGCCCACGCTGGCCAGCGCGGCATCAAACGACAACTGGGTCGCGGTGCCCCGGAAGATCGCCACGCGCTTGCCTTTGAGATCCTGCAACGTCTTGATCCCCGAACCCGGCACCACGCCCAAGTATTGCTTCACACCCCGGGCGCTGGCGCTGAGCAAGCGCGTATCCAACCCGTTGGACTTGCCGATGATGGCCGCCAGATCCCCCAGATAAGCCAGATCCACCTGGCCGTTGGCGAACGCCTCGTTGATCACCGGGCCGGCGCCCTTGAAGAAGCTCCACTGAATCTTGATGCCCTGATCGGCGAAGGCCTTTTCGAAGATCTGCTGATCGCGCAGCACGTCCACGATGCCCCCGCCGCTGTGCTGGGTGCCGGCGCTCAGATCAGGCACGGCAATCCTGATTTCCTTGAGCTCGTCGGCCTGGACAGAGAACGCCAGCAGACCCGCCAGTGCCGGCGCGGCAAACAGACTGATGACACGTTTGAAGGGAAGGTTCATGGGTGCGGCTCCTGATCACGACGGGCATTGAGGAGCCGAAAGTAGGCGCAATCCGTAGCAGCACTTAAATACTTAAAAAGCACATTTTTATAGCTTTTCAAGCTAAGCCAGCAAAGTCGGGACATGCAGAGCGATATGCATGGAGAGCATCGAAAATATTCTTCGAATGCATTGGATGCGTGCAGGGCTGGAGGCCTTAAATGGCGCTGCTTATCTCCAAAATGATTATTTTTTAATTCACTTATAACGATAAGTTCACCGCTAATTCCGCTGACACGATCCAACCCGACAACGGAGGTCACCCATGGCCCGTGAATCCCTGCTCAGCCTGCCACTGGCCGCACCGCCGTTGAAAAACCGGCGCACCTGGCCAAGCCTGAGCCACCGCGTTTTACCCTGGATATTGCCGCTCGGACTGTTCGCCCTGTGGTGGCTGGCAGCGCGCAATCAATGGATGAGCGAGCAGATCCTTCCCGCGCCGTCGCTGGTGTGGAACAGCGCAATCGAGCTGTCCCAGGGCGAGTTGTGGAGTCATTTGTGGATCAGTCTGCAACGGTTGTTCTGGGGCCTGTTGGCGGGCGTTACCGCCGGCGCGGTACTCGGTGCGGCGCTGGGTTTCAGCCGTCGTCTCGAACGCCTGATCTTCCCGACTTTCGCCGGCCTGGCCCAGGTGCCGACGCTGGCGTGGATTCCGCTGTTCATGGTGTTTTTCGGCATCGGCGAAACGCTGAAACTGGTGGTACTGGTCAAGGCCATCGTGGTGCCGGTGACCCTGCACACCCTGGTCGGCGTGCGCGATGCGCAACCGAAACTGCGTGAAGCCGCCGCTGTTTTACGTCTGCCGCCACGCCTGTTGATCCGCCGATTGGTGCTGCCCGCCGCGCTCCCGGCGTTCATGGCCGGTGTGCGTCTGGCATTGGCCGCTGGCTGGACTTCGTTGCTCGCCGTCGAGCTGCTGGCCTCCAGCGAAGGCATCGGTTACCTGATGGTCTGGGCGCGTCAGCTGTTCATGCTCGACATCGTCTTTGTGTGCATCGTGGTGATCGGCCTGATCGGCGTGGCGATGGATCGCGGCATCGGTCTGCTGGACAGGAAACTGGTGCACTGGCCGCATCCGGCCACGGCAGAAATTCGTCGCGGACCGCGCTACGAAGGCTGGCAGCGCGTGCAGCCGTGGCTGTTGCCGTTGGGGTTGTTTGCGTTGTGGCAACTGGCGGTCGATCAGCAATGGATCGATGCCAACATTCTGGTCAGCCCGTGGGTGGTGCTTGAGGCGACGAAAAACGGATTGCTCGACGGCACGTTGATTTCGGGGATGGCCCTGAGCCTCGGCCGCACACTCGGCGGCCTGTTGATTGGTGGCGGCCTCGGCCTCGTGCTGGGCTTGCTGCTGGGGCTGTCGCGTACCAGCGAACGCGTGCTCGGCCCGACCCTCGCCGCCCTGCGGCAGATCGCGATTTTCGCCTGGGTGCCGCTGCTCACCGCGTGGTTCGGTCTGGGCGAACTGGCCAAATGGGTGTTCGTCGCCCTTGCAGCGTTTTTCCCGCTGTTCGTCGCCACCCAACGCAGCGTCGCCAACCTCTCGCCACAACTCAACGAAGCCGCGCAGGTGCTGCGCCTGAACCTCGTTCAACGCCTGCGTCGACTGGTGTTGCCGGGCGCTGCGCCGGGGATTTTCGCCGGCCTCAGATTGAGCCTGATCTACGCCTGGCTCGGCACCATCGGCGCCGAATATTTCATGCCGTCCAACGGCGGCATCGGCAGCCAGATGATCGGCGCCCAACAACTGCTGCGCATGGACCTGATCATGGCCGGGATGCTGCTGGTCGGCCTCACCGGCGCCCTGCTCAACCTCATTGGCCAACGCCTGGAAATCCGCGCCACCCGCTGGAGACACGCATGAACGCACCGATTGTCAGCTTCACCCACGTAGGCAAATCCTTCGACGTCGACGGTTTCGAACTGGAGGCGATCCGCGAATTCAACCTCGACATCGCCGAGGGCGAATTTGTCGCCATCGTCGGCTCCAGCGGCTGCGGCAAATCCACCTTGCTGCGCTTGCTGGTGGGGCTCGATACGGAGTTTCGCGGGCAGATCACAGTCGATGGCAAAGCTGTCAGCGGCATTGGCGGCGAGCGCGGCATCGTGTTTCAGGAACACCGTTTGTTCCCGTGGTTGACGGTGGCCGACAACATCGGTCTGGGCCTGGTCAACGAGCCGCTGACGGCCGCTGAAAAGCAGCAGCGCGTCAACGATTTCATCGAACTGGTGGGCCTGCGCGACTTCACCCGCGCCTACCCGCATCAACTCTCCGGCGGCATGGCCCAGCGTGTGGCGATTGCTCGCGGACTGGTGGCGAGCCCACGCATCCTGTTGCTCGACGAACCCTTCGGCGCCCTCGACGCGCTGACCCGCCAGCAGATGCAGGACGAACTGCTGGCGATCCGTGAGCGGGCAAAGATCACCACAATCCTGGTCACCCACGATGTCGAGGAAGCGATTTTCCTCGCCGACCGCGTGGTGGTCATGGAACCGCGTCCCGGCCGGATCAAACAGGTGGTGGACATTGCCCTGCCCCATCCGCGCCAGCGCAGCAGTTTCGACTTCCACCAGTTGCGCGAAGAACTGCTGCACGAATTGACCAGTGATGACCATTACCAACCGAGCGTGCCGGTACAGATCCGTGATCTGCCGTTGTCGTTCATTGCCTGCTGAACAGGAGCCTGTTGATGCCGCAACGTCCCAATTTTCTGGTGATTCTGGCCGATGATCTCGGCTTCTCCGACATCGGTGCCTTCGGCGGCGAAATCGCCACGCCAAACCTCGATGCCCTGGCCAACAACGGTCTGCGACTGACCGACTTTCACACCGCACCGACCTGCTCGCCGACCCGCTCGATGCTGCTCACCGGCACCGATCACCACATCGCCGGCATCGGCACCATGGCCGAAACCCTGACCCCGGAGCTGATCGGCAAACCGGGTTACGAGGGTTACCTCAACGACCGTGTCGTCGCGTTGCCGGAGTTGCTGCGCGAGGCCGGTTATCAGACCTTGATGAGCGGCAAATGGCACCTGGGCCTGACCGCCGAACTGGCGCCCCACGCCCGTGGCTTCGAGCGTTCGTTCTCGCTGTTGCCCGGCGCGGCGAACCACTACGGATTCGAACCGACCTACGATGAACACACGCCCGGCCTGCTGAAATCCACCCCGGCGCTGTACATCGAGGACGACACGTTCATCGACGAGTTACCGAAGGATTTCTATTCCTCCGACGCGTTCGGCGACAAGCTGTTGCAGTACCTCAAGGAGCGCGATCAGAGCCGGCCATTCTTCGCCTACTTGCCGTTTTCCGCGCCGCACTGGCCGTTGCAGGCGCCCGCCGACATCGTCGAAAAATACCGCGGCCGCTACGACGCGGGGCCGGAAGTGCTGCGCCTTGAGCGTCTGGAAAAACTCAAGGAATTGGGCCTGATCGAGCCGGATGTCGAACCGCATCCGCTGATCCAGTTGACCGCGCAATGGGGCGCGCTGAGCGATGAGCAAAAGCGGATCTCCGCCCGGGCGATGGAGGTCTACGCGGCAATGGTCGAGCGCATGGACTGGAACATCGGCCGCGTCGTCGACTATCTGCGCCAGCAGGGCCAGCTCGACAACACCTTCATCCTGTTCATGTCCGACAACGGTGCCGAAGGCGCGCTGTTGGAGGCCTTCCCGAAATTCGGCCCGGAGCTGGTGACGTATCTGAGCCAGCATTACGACAACAGCCTCGACAACATCGGCCGCGCCAATTCCTACGTCTGGTACGGGCCGAACTGGGCGCAGGTGGCGACCGCGCCGTCACGCCTGTTCAAGGCGTTCACCACCGAGGGCGGGATTCGCGTTCCGGCGCTGCTGCACTATCCGCAGCTGTCGCTGAAAGGGCAGATCAGTCATGGTTTCGGCACGGTGATGGACATCACGCCGACCATCCTCGATCTGGCCGGCGTGCGGCATCCGGGCAAACAGTGGCACGGCAAACCGGTGGCGCCGTTGCGCGGTAAATCGTGGCTGGGGTTCTTGTCCGGCGAGACGGCGCAGGTGCATGACGAACATACCGTCACTGGCTGGGAGTTGTTCGGGCGCCGGGCGATTCGGCAGGGGCAGTGGAAGGCGGTGTGGATCCCCGGTCCGGTGGGGCCGGCGACCTGGCAGCTTTATGATCTGGGGAGTGATCCGGGGGAGATTCATGACCTGGCGTCGAGTCAGCCGGACAAGCTCAACACCTTGATCGGGCACTGGCAGAAGTATGTGGAAGAGACCGGGGTAATTTTGAGTGAGTCGCCGTTTCAGCCGGATTGAGGGTGGCTGATGCAGGGCTATCGCCGGTCAGCCGGCGATAGCTTCGGATACCTTCAAGCCTGAGCCGTCTGCACTTCTTTCTGCAAAACTTCTTCCTTGCGAACAAACCTGTTCGCCCGCCCGAACGTCCCGAAATCATTGAACCGAACCCCCATCTCCCGCATCACCTTGTGCGCCACCGGCACCGTCAGCTGGCGAATGTAGAACGGCTCCTTCACCACAAAATGATGAATCCCGTGACTGCTGCCGAAGTTGAAGCAGAACGCCTGCAACGGCCACAACCACCATGGATTCAACACCTGGCACTGCTGAAGCACATTGCCCGGCTCCACATCCCCGTAGTAATGCATGTTCGAGCTGATGAAGTGCAGGCAAAAGGTGCGCAGCACGTTCGGCCCGATGATGACCACAGCGGCTATGTCGATCACTTGCATCACCGACAACGTGGTCGCTGACCATTCAATCGGCGAGCCCATCAGGTAAGCGATGCCGTTGGCCGCATGGAACCCGAGGAACACATACCACGCGCCCCAATGCACCAGCGCCAGCGGCGCGTAGACCTTCAACGAACGCTTGATGATGCTGAACTTGTGCGCCCAGGTCTTGGCCCGAAGCATGCGGATGAATGCCGACATCACGTTGTCGCCGACCATCAGCAACCGCGCAAAACCCCAGGGTTCACCGTTGGTGATCGCCCGTTCTTCCATGTCCGTTTCAGTACCGGACACTTTGTGGTGGTTGAGGTGCAGATGGCGGCGGATCCACGGGTTGATGGTGCTCGGCCGCGCCAGCCACACCAGGCCCATCATCAGGTTGTGCGGCACGCGCTGTTTGCGGAAATACATGCTGTGAATCAGGTCGTGTTCGAGCTCATGGGTCAGCGAGGCAAAAAACGCGTTGAGCAACAGGCACGCCCACCACGCCATGTGCCCGGTGATGTAGAGCGCCGCCGAACCGATCATCCCGGCCAGTGCAAACGCCAGAATCCCCGCGCCGAGGGCGTCCTGATGGTTGAGAATCGGGTAGCGCTCGCGCAGCTCGACGCCTTTGGCCAGCACTACTTCGCGAATATGCGCTGATCGCTGGGCAGCATTGTGTCGCTGGGGACTTGCAGAAGTACGGTCCATGCTTCCATCCTCTGGTTATTGATGTTCGCATCCTGTCCCCCGCAGGGTCCGGACGCGGTAGCCGAGAACGCCAACCTGTTGACCGGAAGCGCCAATCAGCATGAAGGAACCGACTTCTCTCGCCAGCTGGACCCGTGCCCTGCGCAAGCAACTCGACGCGCTTGGGCTGGACAGCACTGCCCTGTGCCAGCAGGCCGGGCTCGATCCGCAACTGATGGACGACCCGAATGCGCGCTATCCGTTGTCCGCGACCACACGCCTGTGGGAAATCGCGGTGCAGGTCAGCGGTGATCCGGCGATCGGTTTGCGGGTGTCGCGGTTCGTCAGCCCCACGACGTTTCACGCGTTGGGATATGCGTTGGTGGCCAGCGGCAGCCTGCGGGAAGTGTTCGAGCGGATCGTGCGTTATCACCAGGTGGTCAGCGACGCGCTGGAGCTGGAGCTGACCCGCAGCGAAGACCGCTACCGGTTTCGCCTGAAAATCCCGGCCGACAACCCGGCCCCGGCCTTCGAAGCCATCGACGCCTTCGCCGCGATCTACGTGCGCACCTGCCGCAATCGCCTGGGCCGCGACTACGCGCCGCTGGCGGTGTACCTGCGTCGCCCGGAACCGGCCGATGCGCATCAATGGCACAAGGTGTTCCGCTCGCCTGTGCATTTTTCCGCCGAAGAAGACCGCATCGAGTTCGCCCTCACCGACTTCGACAGCCATCTCGACGACGCCAACCCGGAACTGGCCGAGCACAACGAAGCCGTGCTCAAACGCACCCTCGCCCAGCTCAAGCCGCTGACCTGGGAGCGCAAGGTACGCGACGCCATCGAAGAACAACTGCCCGAAGGCGAACCCAGCGCCGAACGCATCGCCCAGGCCCTGCACCTGAGCCTGCGCAGCCTGCAACGGCATCTGGCGGACGAGGGTTGTCGCTTCGATACGCTGCTGAATGAAAGCCGCGAGAACCTCGCGCTGCTGCACCTGCGCGATCCGCAATGCTCGCTGAGCGAGGTCAGTTATCTGCTGGGCTTTGCTGACACGAGCAGTTTCAGCCGCGCGTTCAAACGCTGGACGGGGATGACGCCGGGGCAGTTTCGGGATCAGTTGCGTTGAGCGCACAGGGGGCGCTCAACCCTTGGTCAGGCTGCGTTCAATCCCGGACTTCCATTGCTCGATCATTGCCGTACCCACCTCGGCGAACGACTCATGGGTTCGGCAATGCTCAAGCATTTCCGCCATTGCCGCCTGCATGCCATGAACAACCTGCTGCAGCAGTTCATTGCACCGGCCTTCCGTCAGATTGCACGCCGTACGGCCGAAGCGGATGAGTGCCTTGTACTTGGGCCATGCCTTCGACCCGCCCAACAGCAACGCCAGGCTGTCGTTCCTGATGTAAACCGATGTGGTGATGATGTCGTAAGCCGGGGCGAGCCGGATCGAGGCCTGCGCACCGCAATGGTCATACAGCACACCGAAGTTCTTCAGGTGCGCATCGCCGTTTTTCAGTCCCGCTGACAGCGCCACGATCTTGAAAAAAGCCTCCAGCGCCTGACTCAACAGCGCAGGTGAAACAAAGGCTTTGATCTGTCGGGCAGCACCTTCGTAAGAACCATCGTATTTGGCTCTGGAAGGCCAGCCGTTGAGTACACAAAAGTCTTCGAAACCCAGATAGCCGTGCTCAAACAGGTCAAAACGCTCGACCACCAGAAACTTGCCCCGCTCACTCAATTCAAACTTTGGTACTTCAAGTCCGCTAAGCGCCGCGGCGCGCATACAGAAGTACTCGTTGGTCGCCAGCTCGGGAAACTCTTCGGGACGGAAGGCTTTGACCAGATGTGTGGAGCCTCGGTGGGTCAAGCGATCAACTGCTGCCGCACTATCGCGCACCAGCACTTTGGGCTGCACACCCGAAACCCCGGAGTATTGGCCGTACTTCTGTAGCAAATCATCGAACAGTCCCTGGGCACCGTCATGCACCAGAAGCTCAGCCAGTGAAGTTTCGGGCTGACGCTCGGACGTCGACCCGCTGGTAATCGCCAGCCGTCCCAACTGATGCGGTCCGACAATAGCGAGCAAGGCGAAATCATCAAAACCGCGCACAGCCTTACTGAAGCGTCGAACCAGCTCATCGCGCAGCGCGCCTTCTGGCAGATTCATTTCGAAGACAGGATGAATGCCCCGCTCCCAGACGTAGCTCTCCAGCCGGGTCGGCATTGTCAGCGACACCGCATTTTCGTCGATGGCGTCCTCGCGATAGCTGAACACACTGTCCATGCCCGGCTGCCCTCGACCGAGGGTTCCGACCGGGCTATCAGCGACGGTGATATGCAAGCGATCTGCAGGCTCAGTCATGGAAATTGACCTTCTGCAACGCGTCGAGTGTAGGGCGTTGCGCTCTCACTGGAACCGCAGTCAGCTCATAGCCGAAGCCATTGAGGATGGCCTCGACTTTGCGCAGACCAATTTCAGAAATCGTGTTGTTTTCGATCCCCGAAATAGTGGCGCGGCTCATGCCGTATCGCTGTGCCAGCGCCTGTTGCGAGAGCTTTTGCGCTTTGCGCAGACTTCTGATCAGTTCGCCCAACTGTTCCATGACACACCAATGCACTGTATGCAGTGCAATAAACCGAGTTTAAATATATATGCATCGTATTTGATGCCAATTTAAGGCGAGTCTAGCTCAGATGAAACGGCATGTGCAGGTCGATCAGCGACTGGTTACAAATCCAAGCTCAAAAACCGTACCCGTTGCATCACTGCTGACCCGCACCTGCCCTCCATGCAATTGCATGATCGACTGCACGATCGCCAATCCCAATCCGCCGGAATCTCCCGGCTCCGCGCGGGACGGATCGACGCGGTAGAAGCGGTCGAACAGTTTACCCAGATGCTCATCCGCAATGGCCGGGCCGAGGTTGTGCACTTGCAGCCAGAACACGCCTGGCTCACCGCGCCGGCGCAGGCTGATGACCGAGCCGGCGTCAGCATGGCGTACGGCGTTGGCCAACAGATTACCCAAGGCGCGTTGCAGCAGTTGCTGATCTGCCAGCAATTCTCCGCTGAACGTGTTTTCCAGGCGGATTCCCCGGTCATCGGCCAGGGCTTCGAAGTAGTCGCACAACTGATCGCCGATTTCGTGCAGCTTCAGCGTGCGCAGATCGAGCGCCCGCTCGGCCTGCTCTGCGCGAGCGAGAAACATCAGGTTTTCGGCCATGCGCTTAAGCCGTTCGAATTCTTCCATGTTTGACGCCAACACTTCCTGATATTCCGCGCTGCTGCGCGGATAGTTCAGTGCCTGGCCGTTGCTGGCGAGCAGGGTGTGCAGAGGCGTGCGGATTTCATGGGCAAGGTCGGCGGAAAACTGTGAGAGACGCTGGAAGCCGTCGTCCAGCCGCACGAGCATGCCGTTCAGCGCGTGCACCGGCTCCAGCAATTCCGATGGCGTGCCGGCGGTGGGCACCCGTTGGTCGAGGCTGCGCAGGTCGATGCCGCGCAGCGCTTCACTCAGCTTGCGCAGAGGCTGCAAACCACGGCGCAACAGCACCAGGCCCAGCGTGAAAGCGAGCACGGCACCCAGGCCGACGGCCAGATACAAGCGCAGGCGATAGCTGCCGAGCATCTGCTCGCGCTCGCTCAAGACCTTGCCGGCGATCACGGTCAATGCTTCGCCGTTCGGCCCTTGGGCCTGACCTGATAACAGGGCCAGCTCGACACCGTCGGGCGCCTTCCAGGTCAGCACATCGCGGCGTTGCGGCGGTTGATCCCTGGGGATGGCCTGCACGGACGGCAGTGCGCGTTGGCGAGGGTTGATCGTGATCACATTCGAGCCGTCCGCGCGTTGCACCAGCAGCAGACTGTCGAGGTTGCCGAGCATGTTCTGGTACAGCCGTGGCCGCGCCTGCAAGGCGTCGAGGCTGTCGCTGTCGGCGAGCAGCGCGCGCACCTGTTCCAGACGACCACGCAACGCCATGTCGTCGCGCCAGGCGATTTCCGAGGCCAGCGAGCGATACAGGAACACGCCAATCGCGCTGAGTACCAAGGCGCAGACTGCAGCGAATGCCAGGGCCAGGCGCCAGGCAATGGATCTAGAGCGCATCGTCAGGCGCTTCCAGTT
The DNA here is from genome assembly GCF_003576265.1 of Pseudomonas sp. 91RF. Taxonomy (NCBI): domain Bacteria; kingdom Pseudomonadati; phylum Pseudomonadota; class Gammaproteobacteria; order Pseudomonadales; family Pseudomonadaceae; genus Pseudomonas; species Pseudomonas sp. 91RF. The sequence goes on along the minus strand of NZ_QWFC01000032.1, from coordinate 113,000 downwards.
GATAACCGACCCCACGCACGGTGTGGATCAGTTTGGGCATATACGGATCATCGACCTTCGAACGCAGGCGGCGCACCGCGACTTCGACCATGTTGGTGTCGCTGTCGAAATTCAGGTTCCACACCTGCGAGGCAATCAGCGTGCGCGACAGCACTTCACCCTGTCGGCTGGCGAGCAAATGCAGCAGGGCGAATTCCTTGTTGGTCAGGGCGATGCGCTGGCCGCCACGGCTGACCCGGCGGCGCAGCACGTCGATTTCCAGATCGGCGATGCTGTACGACTCGGCTTCGCGCATCGGCCCGCGCCGTAACAACGTCCGTACCCGCGCGAGCAATTCAGCGAAGGCGAACGGCTTGAGCAAATAGTCATCGGCCCCCAGTTCGAGGCCACGCACACGGTCTTCGATTGCATCTTTCGCTGTCAGGAACAGCACCGGTGTGGCGCCACGCTGACGGATCAGCTGGAGCAATTGCCAGCCGTTGAGGCCCGGCAGCATCACGTCGAGGATGATCAGGTCATATGCCTGCTGCTCGATGAAGTAGCGCCCGTCGAGGCCATTCAGTGCCACGTCCACGGCGAAACCCGACTCGCCCAGCCCTTTGGCGAGGAAATTCGCGGTTTTGGCTTCATCTTCTACGACCAGCAAACGCATGGCACACCTCGATTGATCAGAGACACAGGCTAGGCGCCTTCGGCGGCGTTGCCCATTACAAACTTGTAATCCGGCTGACGAGGTTTCGACGGGGACTGGCGGATAAGGTGGCGGCCTTCGCTTTTGGAGCCTGCCCATGACCGTCAATTACTTGATTGCCAGCCTGGCAATCGGCCTCGGCACCGCCGCGTTCGCTGCGCCTGAGCTGCCACGCCACGCTGATCTAGATCTGAAAACTGCACGGCTGCTGGCCGACACGGCGCTGGAACACTGCACCGCCACGGTGTCGGTGCTCGACCGTGGCGGCAACCTGCTGGTGACCTTGCGCGGCGACGGTATCGGCCCGCACAACACCGCCGCCAGCCAACGCAAGGCCTATACCGCGCTATCGACGAAAACCCCGACCCGGCTGTTCGCCGAACGCGCCCGAAACAATCCGGAAGCCACCAACCTCAACACCCTCGATGAATTGCTGTTGCTCGGCGGCGGCATCCCTTTGTTTGCCGGAAAAGAACTGGTCGGCGCCATGGGCGTGGCCGGTTCCGGCGGCGGCGAGCAGGACGAAAACTGCGCGATCAAGGCTGCCGAAACTCTCGGCTTGTCCCTCAACCGTACTTGAACCCAGGAGCATCACCATGTCCCCACTACGAATCACTTTCGCCGCGCTCGGCCTGTGCGCTTTTTCAAGCCTGGCGCTGGCCGCCGGCAACCCGTTGAGCGTGCACGTGCTCAATCTGGAAAACGGCCTGCCTTCGCCAGGCATCAACGTGACATTGGAGAAACACGTGGGCCAGGACTGGCAGCCGCTGGCGCAGGGCACCACCAATGAACAGGGACGGATCGCCGAACTGTTCCCGGCGAACAAACCGTTCGAGACGGGTGAATATCGAGTGGTGTTCAAAACTGGCGAGTACTTCGAGAAGGCGAAGCACGAGACGTTTTTCCCGGAGATTCCGGTGATCTTCAAAGTGAAGCAGACGGATCAGCACTATCACATTCCGTTGCTGCTCAGCCCTTATGGCTTCTCCACTTATCGCGGTTCGTAAGAAGATCGCAAGACCCCTTGTGGGAGCTAGCCTGCTAGCGATTAGATCTGTGAGCCACCTCGACGTTGGCTAATCGACCGCTATCGCTAGCAGGCTAGCTCCCACAGGAAATTGTCGGTGTCTTTTATAGGATCGCCAGTGCGCGTAATCGCGCGGCGTCGAGGATTTCGATCTCGCCATAACTCAACCCGATAATCCCCTGCCCCTGCAGCTCCTTGAGGATCTGATTGGTCGTCTGCCGCGACAGCGACAGCATCGACGCCAACTGTTCCTGAGGCAGTTGCAACACCCGGCGTGGCGGGGCGAGTTCGCCGTAGCCTTCGGCGATCATCAGCAAGCGATGGGCCAGACGCGCAGGGGCCGGCAGCAGACTCAATTGTTCGAGATTGATGAACGTCAGGCGCAGTTTGTGGCTCATCAACAGGGCCAGATGTCGCCAGTAGACGGGATGTTCGTCGAGCAGTTTCAGCAGCGTGGCCTGGGGAATGTTCAGCAAGGTGCAAGGCCCGACCGCGTAGGCATCGTGGGTGCGGGGCTGGCCGTCGAACAGGCAGATTTCGCCGAACCAGTGCGGCGCTTCCACCAGGCTCAGCAACGCCTCCTTGCCCTGCTCGCTGACCGCGCCGATACGTACCGCGCCGTCGAGCACCGCGTACAGCCCGCACGGCGCATCGCCGCGCTGGAACAGCCGCTGCCCCGCCGCCAGCCGCCGCTCCTTTGCCGCCGCCAGCAGACTATCCTGAAAGGACGAAGGCAGATGACTGAACCATTGCCCGGTCAGCAGGCGCTCGCGCCAGACCTTTTCCATGCGTTCTCCTAAAGATTGTCGCCTGCCTGACAGAGCAAGCCGTGAACCCGGGGCATGATTCGATCACCCTACAGGAGGAACAACAATGAAAAGCCTCGTCGATCATTTGAGTCAATACGCCGCTTACCACCGTGACCCGCGCAACATCGCCAGCCACTTTATCGGGATTCCGCTGATTGTGGTGGCGGTGGCCGTGCTGTTGTCGCGGCCGGAATGGTCGGTAGGCGGATTGTGGATTTCCCCGGCGGTTATTGCGGCCCTCGCTTCGGCATGGTTTTACCTGCGCCTGGAACTGAAGCTCGGGGTTCTGATGACCTTGTTGATGGGGTTGTCGGTCTGGGCCGGGCATGTATTGGCACAGCAGAGCACCCTGGTCTGGCTGAGCGCAGGTCTGGCGATGTTTGTGATTGGCTGGGCGATCCAGTTTGTCGGGCACCACTATGAGGGGCGCAAACCGGCGTTTGTGGATGACTTGAGCGGGCTGATTGTCGGGCCGCTGTTTGTGGTGGCCGAACTGGCGTTCATGCTCGGGATGCGGCATGAGCTGAAAGAGCAGATCGAGGCGCGGGCGGGTGTGGTGCGGGTCAATCCGAATCGCGCGGCTGTCTAGACCGTGATCGCCAGCAGGCTGGCTCCCACAAATCTTCTGTGGGAGCCAGCCTGCTGCGGGCGGCGATCCGACGATGCTTTTACTTTAAAGGCTGGCGACTTTCTGCCAGACCTTCGGTTTGAAGAACAACGTCTCACCCTTGGCCAACCCGGTCAGGCTGTCGTGGTCTTTCACCACTTCCGCCTCGATCAGATCAGCCTGCCCCTCAACCTTCAACGTCACCCGCGTGGTCGCACCCAGCGGCCGGATATCGCGGACTTCAGCGGCGTGGTGATCCTCCAGCTCATGCCGCGACAGCGACACTTCGTGCGGGCGGAACAGCACGTGATTGTCATCGCCCAGATGCAGACGGTTCGAATCGCCGAGGAAGTGATAGACGAAATCGCTGGCCGGGTTTTCGTAGACGTCGCCCGGTGAGCCGATCTGCTCGATCACACCCTTGTTCATCACCACGATGCGGTCAGCCACTTCCATCGCCTCTTCCTGGTCGTGGGTCACGAACACCGAGGTCAGGTTGATGTCTTCGTGCAGGCGCGCCAGCCAGCGGCGCAGCTCTTTACGCACCTTGGCGTCGAGGGCGCCGAACGGCTCATCGAGCAGCAGCACTTTCGGCTCTACCGCCAGGGCGCGGGCCAGGGCGATACGCTGACGCTGGCCGCCGGACAGTTGCTCCGGATAACGATCCGACAGCCAGTCCAGTTGCACCATGTTCAGCAGCTCGTGGACCTTGGTCGCGATCTGGCTTTCAGTCGGGCGCTGGTTTTTCGGTTTCATGCGCAGGCCGAACGCGACGTTGTCGAACACGGTCATATGGCGGAACAGGGCGTAGTGCTGGAACACGAAACCGACGTTGCGATCCCGCACGTCGTGGCCGGACACGTCCTCGCCGTGGAACACGATGTTGCCGTTATCCGGGGTTTCCAGACCGGCAATGATGCGCAGCAGGGTGGTCTTGCCGCAGCCGGACGGGCCGAGCAGCGCCACCAGTTCACCGCTGTGGATGTCCAGGCTGATGTTGTCCAGCGCCTTGAACGCATTGAAATTCTTGCTGACGTTACGCACTTCGATCGACATGAATTATTCCTCCGCGGCGCTGGCGCGCAGGCGGTTGATACGGTTTTCGCTCCACTGCTTGAGCAGCAGGATGAAGAGCGCCAGGATCAGCAACAGGCTCGCCACGGCGAACGCGGCCACGTGGTTGTATTCGTTGTAGAGGATCTCGACGTGCAGCGGCAAGGTGTTAGTCACCCCGCGAATGTGCCCGGAAACCACCGACACCGCACCGAACTCACCCATGGCCCGCGCAGTACACAGCACCACGCCATAGATCAGGCCCCATTTGATGTTGGGGACGGTTACGTGCCAGAACATCTGCCAGCCATTGGCGCCGAGCAGGCGCGCGGCTTCCTCTTCCTGAGTGCCTTGTTCCTGCATCAGCGGGATCAGCTCACGGGCCACAAACGGCACGGTGACGAAGATCGTCGCCAGCACGATGCCCGGCAGGGCGAAGACGATCTGGATGTCGTGATCCTGCAGCCACGGCCCGAACAGGCCCTGGGCGCCGAACATCAGCACGTAGACCAGACCGGCGATCACCGGCGACACCGAGAACGGCAGGTCGATCAGCGTCACCAGCATGCTCTTGCCACGGAACGAGTATTTGCTCACGCACCACGCGGCGCTGACACCGAACACCAGGTTCAGCGGCACCGACACCAGCACCGCGATCACGGTGAGTTTCAGCGCCGACAAGGCATCCGGTTCAAAGATCGCAGTGAAGAATGCGCCGAGGCCGTTCTTCAATCCCTGCGACACCACGATGAACAGCGGCAGCAGCAGAAACAGGAAGAAAATCAGCCAGCCGAGGCCGATCAGGATTCTGCGCGAAGTGGCGCTGCCACGGCGGGCGGCGTTGGCCGAGGACGCGGCCGCAATAGACGATTGGGACATGGTTCGCGCCTCCTTATGGGGTTTCGATGCGCCGCTGCAGCAAGTTGATCAGCAGCAACAGGACGAAGGAAACCACCAGCATCAACACGCCGATGGAGGTAGCGCCGGTGTAATCGTACTGGTCGAGCTTGACCATGATCAGCAGCGGCAGGATCTCGGTTTTCATCGGCATGTTGCCGGCGATGAATATCACCGAACCGTACTCGCCAACGCCCCGGGCAAACGCCAGGGCAAAACCGGTCAGCCAGGCCGGCAACAGCGCCGGCAGCAGGATGTGGCGGAACACCTGCAACGGTTTGGCACCGAGGCACGCCGCCGCTTCTTCGACTTCACGCGGGATGTCGGCCAGCACCGGCTGTACCGTGCGCACCACGAACGGCAGCGTCACGAAGGTCAGCGCCAAAGTAATCCCGAGCGGGGTGTAGGCAATCTTGAAACCGAGGTCGGCGGCAAATTGCCCGACCAGCCCGGTCGGCGTGTACAGCGCAGTGAGCGCAATACCGGCCACCGCGGTCGGCAGGGCGAACGGCAGATCGATCATCGCATCGATCACCTTGCGCCCCGGGAACGTGTAGCGCACCAGCACCCAGGCCAGCAACGTGCCGATGATGCCGTTGATGATCGCGGCGCACAGCGCGGTGCCGAAGCTCAGCTTCAATGCGGCGAGAACACGGGGCGCGGAGATGATCGTCCAGAACTGATCCCAGGTGAGTTGGGCGGCGTGGACGAACATCGCCGCCAGCGGGATTAGCACAATCAGGCTGAGGTACACCAAGGTGTAGCCCAGCGTCAGCCCGAAGCCGGGTATGACGGGGGAGATACGACGCGACATAAAAGTCCTTGGTTAAAAACGCATCAGTGTGGGAGCGAGCCTGCTCGCGAAGAGGGAGTATCAGTCAACATCCCTGTCGCCTGAAATACCGCCTTCGCGAGCAGGCTCGCTCCCACATGTCTAGTGCCTGGGCATCAGGCTTGTTTCAATCGAGATTACTGCGCCTGATAGATCTGGTCGAACACGCCACCGTCGTTGAAGAATTTCGGCTGTGCGGTTTTCCAGCCGCCGAAGTCCTTGTCGATGGTCACCAGCTCCAGTTTCGGGAACTGCTGGGCGTACTTGGCGGCCACGTCCTTGTCACGCGGGCGGTAGAAGTTCTTCGCCGCGATTTCCTGGCCGGCCGGGCTGTACAGGTGCTTGAGGTAGGCTTCGGCGATCTGCTCGTTGCCCTTCTTCTCGGCGTTCTTGTCGACCACGGCCACCGGTGGTTCGGCGAGGATCGACAAGGAAGGCACGACGATGTCGAACTTGTCCTTGCCGCCGTCTTCTTTCAGCGCCAGGAAGGCTTCGTTTTCCCAGGCCAGCAACACGTCACCCTGACCGTTGTTGACGAAGGTGATGGTCGAGCCACGGGCGCCGGTGTCCAGGACCGGAACGTGCTTGAACAGGGTCTGTACGTATTCCTTGGCTTTCGCCTCGTTACCGCCGTTGGCTTTCAGGCCGTAGGCCCACGCCGCGAGGAAGTTCCAGCGCGCACCGCCGGAGGTTTTCGGGTTCGGCGTGATCACCGAGACGTCGTTCTTGATCAGGTCGCCCCAGTCCTTGATGCCTTTCGGGTTGCCCTTGCGCACCAGGAACACGATGGTCGAGGTGTACGGGGTGCTGGCATCCGGCAGACGTTTCTGCCAGTCGGCCGGCAGGGTTTTGCCGAGCTTGGCGATTTCGTCGATGTCGCCGGCCAGGGCCAGGGTCACGACGTCGGCGCGAAGACCATCGATCACTGCACGGCCCTGCTTGCCCGAACCGCCGTGGGATTGCTGGATTTTCACGGTGTCGCCGGCGTGCTCTGCCTGCCAGTACTTCACGAATTCGGCGTTGTAATCCTGATACAGCTCGCGGGTCGGATCATACGAAACGTTGAGCAGTTCGTAATCCTTGGCAACCGCGGAACCGGCAAACACGGCGCTGGCCAGGGCGGCCAGAGCGTAACGGCGAATCGACGACATGGTGAAAGCTCCTGGAATTCTTGGTGGTGGCTTTTTCTTATGTATTGCTGGAATCGGGTTGCTCATTCAACGACCGCAGCCTGTGGCAGCTTCTGCCAACAGCTCCCCGCAGGAGCTGCCGCAGACTACGAATCAGGCCGGCTTGTTACCCGGTTGCTGCAGACGGAATTTCTCTTTGCGTTCGATCTGGACCACTTGGGCGTTGTGCACAGTGATTTCCACCGCGCCGAAACGCAGGTCGCGCAGGGCGCTCTGGATTTCACGCAAGATGGTGGTTTCGTCCTGACCGTCAACGCTACGCAGGGATGCGCTCATGGTGCTGCTCCTTTGTATGGGATATGCCTGGCAGTGGGCGGCACTGCGTTCGGCGTGGAAGCAATATAAGAGAGGCGCAGATATTCTTAAAAAGACTATTTAAGAATGTTTATATAACTGGAAAACATTATGTGATGCAGCAAGGGTTTGCGGCGGATTTGCCCGTTCGCAAACCCGCTGCGCACAGCCTTCAGCCGATTGCCGGCGCTCTGACCCAGTCGATCTGCGTTTCAGGCACCGGCCGCCCGAACCAGTAGCCCTGCCCCAGATCGCACGCCTGCTCCAGCAGAAACGAAGCTTGCTCGGCCTGCTCGATACCTTCGGCGTGTACCTGCATGCCCATGCTGCGAGCCAGGGCGATGATCACCCGGACAATGGCGGCATCGTCCTCGTCCCACGGCAGGCCGGCGACAAAACCCTGATCGATCTTGAGCTTCTGCACCGGCAGGCGCTTGAGCCGCAGCAGCGACGAATAACCGGTGCCAAAGTCATCGATGGCCAGACGAATCCCCAGTTCGCGCAGGCGATGCATCTGCTCCAGCGCCACTTCCGGGTCGTCCATGACTGCACTTTCGGTGACTTCCAGCTCCAGATAGGCCGGATCGAGGCCGGTATCGTGCAGCACCTGCGCCACCTGTTGATACAACTCGCGGCGGGCGAACAGTCGCGACGAAACGTTCACCGCGACAAACGACAGCACCACGCCGGCCTGTTGCCACTGGCACATCTGCCGACAAGCTTGCTGCATGACCCAGGCGTCGATTTCCGAGATCATCCCGGTACGCTCGGCAATCGGGATGAACTCCGCGGGTGACACCAGGCCACGCTGTGGGTGCTCCCATCGCACCAAGGCCTCGACACCGATCAGGCGGCTGGTCTGCAAGTCGTGGACGGGCTGGTAGTAGACCCGCAGCTCCTGCTGCTCCAGTGCGCGACGCAGTTCGAAGGCGATCTCGACCCGTTGCTGGGCGTGCGCCGTGAGTTCTTCGGTGTACAAGGCGTAGCCGTTGCGGCCGCTGCTCTTGGCCTTGAACAATGCGGCGTCGGCGTTGCGCAGCAGTTGTTCGGCGCTCAGCGCATCGCTGGGAAACAGGCTGATGCCGAGGCTGGCGTTGATGAACAGTTCATGGCCGTCGAGGCAGAACGGTTCCTTGAGCGCATCGAGAATCCGTTGGGCCAGCGCTGCGGCCTGCGCTGGCTGTGGACAACTTTCCATCAGTACCGCGAATTCATCGCCACCGAGGCGCGCCAGGGTGATGCCCGACCCGAACAGCGCCTGCAAACGCACGGCGACCGACTTGAGCAGGCGATCTCCGATGTTGTGGCCGAGGCTGTCGTTGATCAGTTTGAAGTGGTCCAGATCGATCATCAGCAGCGCGCAGCCGCGCTTGTGGGTCTGCGCCGAAGCCAGTGCCTGCTCGGCGCGGTCGCTGAACAGCAGGCGGTTGGGCAGGTCGGTCAGCGGGTCGTGGTGGGCCAGGTGCTTGAGCTCGTGCTCGGAGTCCTTGATCGCGCTGATGTCGGAAAACACCGCGACATAATGACTGAGCCGACCGTCCTCGTCGCGAATCACCCGGATGGTTTGCCACTGTGGATAAATTTCACCGCTCTTGCGCCGGTTCCAGATTTCGCCGCTCCATTCATCCTTCGCCTGCAGCGTGGCGAACATCGCCTGATAGAAACCCGGAGGATGGTGCCCGGACTTGAACAGGCTGGGCTGCTGGCCAATGACTTCTTCACGCTGGTAGCCGGTGATTTCCATGAAGGCGCGATTGACGTGCACGATCAGCCCCTGGCGGTCCGTGACCAGCACGCCTTCGCGGGTGCAATCGAACACCGCCGCGGCCTGACGCAGGCGTTCGCGATCGGCCTGACGCTCACGCAACCGGGCACCGATGCCCAGGCATTCGAACAGGCGGGCCCGGGCAAGAAAGATCAAACCGGCGCTGAACACCACAAAGGCATAGCCGTTGATCAGTTGCCAACGCAGCAACTGATCAGAGCTATCGAAGAAACTGTTCAATAAATAGCCAATGCCTTGCAGCCAGACAACGGCAAGAACCAGGTAAAGCAGCGCTGCACGCAAGGCATCGCGGTATGTGGCAGACATTCGGCCGTCCATGTCCCTACAAAAATGTCGGGATTATAGGTCAAGAAACATCCAGCCATCTCTTATCTGAAAGGGCGACTGGTTTTATCTGTGTGCTTGGTGATAATGCAACGGCTGTTTTTTCTCTATCGAGGGCCCTATAGCCTATGTGGTACGAAGGTTTTCTTGGCTTGTCGGCCTGGTCACTGGTCGCCGTGACCCTGCTGATGACCCACGTGACGATTGTTGCCGTCACGGTCTACTTGCACCGCTACTCGGCCCATCGCTCCCTGGAGCTGAATGCCGGGCTTAAGCATTTCTTCCGCTTCTGGCTGTGGCTGACCACGGCGCAGAACACCCGCGAGTGGACCGCCATCCACCGCAAACACCACGCCAAATGCGAAACCGAGGATGACCCGCACAGCCCGGTCGTCAAAGGCCTGTCCACCGTCCTGCGCAAAGGTGCCGAGCTGTACCGCGAAGAAGCACAGAACCCCGAGACCCTGCGCATCTACGGCAAGAACTGCCCGGAAGACTGGATCGAGCGCAACCTCTACAGCCGCTATCGCCTGCTGGGCATCGCAATCATGGCGGTCGTCGACCTGATGCTGTTCGGCACCATCGGTATCACTATCTGGGCGATCCAGATGATGTGGATCCCGGTCTGGGCCGCCGGCGTGGTCAACGGTCTCGGCCATGCCATTGGCTACCGCAACTTCGAATGCCGTGATGCCGCGACCAATCTGGTGCCGTGGGGCATCCTGATCGGCGGCGAAGAGCTGCACAACAACCATCACACCTATCCCAACTCGGCCAAGCTGTCGGTCAAGAAGTGGGAGTTCGACCTCGGCTGGGCCTGGATCCAGGTCTTCAGCTTCCTGCGTCTGGCCAAGGTGCAGCGCGTTGCGCCGATCGCCCACCGCGTCGAAGGCAAGGGCAGCCTGGACATGGACACCGCCATGGCGATCCTCAACAACCGCTTCCAGATCATGGCCCAGTACCGCAAGCTGGTGATCGGGCCGCTGGTCAAGCAGGAACTGGCCAAGGTCGATCATTCGGTACGCCACCAGTTCCACCGCGCCAAGCGTCTGCTTTCCCGTGAAACCAGCCTGCTGGAGGACCGCCACCACGCGCGCATCCAGAACATGCTCGAGCACAGCCAGGCGCTGAAGGTAATCTACGAGAAACGCCTGGCCCTGCAGCAGATCTGGGTCAAGACCAGCGCAAATGGCCACGACATGCTTGCGGCCATCAAGGAATGGGTCCACGAAGCCGAGGCCAGTGGCATCCAGTCCCTGCGCGAATTCGCCGACCAGCTGAAAACCTACTCGCTGCGCCCTGCCGCCGTCTGATGCCGTTGATCGGTGCGCCCGGCTCCCGGGCGCACCCTTCGGAACTTCACCCCCGATCCCTTATCTCAAAGACACTTCGCCACCCCGGCGGGCTGTCCCGTGGCCGTTGTCGACTTCCCGGCACGCCCTTTGAGATCCGTGTCGATGGTCAACAACAATCAAAAAGACTCATCCCTTCCCCAGTGGCCCGAGGCCGCACAAACCCTGATGGCATTGATGCACGCCCAGGGCGAAGTCGCGCGCCTGAGCGAACGCGAACAGTTGTTCAGCTCGCTGCTGGTCAGTGTCAACGCCGTGCTTTGGGCCTTCAACTGGGAAACCCGTCAGGTGTTGTACGTCAGCCCCGCCTATGAACGGATTTTTGGCCGCTCGGCAGCCCTGCTGCTCGCCGACTACAACCAGTGGCGCGACAGCATCTACCCCGACGACCTTGAGTACGCCGAGCGTAGCCTCGCCGAAGTGCTGCACAAGGGCGCCGTGGAAGACCGCGAATACCGGATCATCGACGCCAACGGCCAGGTGCGCTGGATCAGCGACAAATGCTTCATCAACCGCCAGGAAGAACCGGGGCAACCGGTGATCATCGTCGGCATCGCCGAGGACATCACCGAAAAAAAGCAAATGGAAACCGAGCTGCAGCGTCTGGCCACCACCGATGTGCTGACCCAAAGCAGCAACCGTCGACACTTCTTCGAATGCGCCAATCGCGAGTTTGAAGAGGCCCGCCTGCAGGGGGCGCCACTGGCATTTCTGCTGCTGGACATCGATGACTTCAAGGTGATCAACGACACCTACGGTCACCCGGAAGGCGACAACGTACTGCAACGGATCGCCGAATGCGGGCGTGCCTCGCTGCGCCGGGGAGACCTGTTCGGACGGATTGGCGGTGAAGAGTTTGCTGCGGTTTTTCCGGGCTGTGCGCCGGACATGGCGATGCAGGTGGCCGAGCGGCTGCAACAGGAAATCCAGCGATTGAGCTTCAGCCACGGCGAACAGACGTTCGGCATCACCGTCAGCCAGGGCCTGACCAGCCTCACCCCGGAAGACGAAAGCCTCGACGCCCTGTTCGCCCGGGCCGATGCAGCGATGTACGAGGCCAAGCGTCAGGGCAAGAACCGGATCATCTCGGCCTGAACACCGCGCTGATGCAGGACAAGCGCTATTTGCGCATCCGCATCAGCTCCGGCAAGCCGATCTTGAGCAAGCGCGCCGTACGGCTCTTCGCCAGCTCCTCGACGCCCTCGTGCTCGGTCAGCCGCGCCATCTGCGCCGCCATGTTCATCACCAGCGCCTCACGGGAATACACCCCGCCACCGAGCTGGTAGACCGAGGCAATCAGCTCGCGCAGCTCCAGTGGCAGGCGCCAGCGGGTACGCAACGCCGAGCCGTAGGCCGCACCGAACTCCGCCAGCGCATCGCCGACTTCTTCCAGTTCATCCAGCTCGCCGCCGGCCTGCTTCCACTCCTGCAAACAACGCAGCAGTGCCAGATCGCCGAGACGATGGAGCATACCGGCGCAGTAACAGCGCTCCTGATCCAGGTCGAGCAGACGCGCCAGGGTGCGCGCGTATTCAGCGGTGTGCAGCGACAGGCCCCAATAGCGCTCCGCGTAGTCCGCCAGACACGGATCGCTGAGTCTGGCGCTGCGCTTGAGCGCCAGGCCAAGAATCAGATTCATGCTTTGCCCGGTGCCCAGGCGATGCAGCGCCTGGGCCAGGGTCTGTACCGCCGCGCCGTGGTGCTGAGCGGCGCTGTTGGCCGCTGCGATCAACACCGCAGTGATCTGCGGGTCGGTGCGGATTTCCTCTTCCAGCAGCTTCAGATCCAGCCCGTTGGGGTGGAGGCTGCGTTTGACTGCCACTTGCACGTCGGTCATCAACGGCGCGCCGTCGGCCTGCTCGCGACGACGCTCGAGGAACACCGACAGGGTCATGCCCGGCGCCAGTGCGGGCACTTCGCAGAATACTTCCTGACCGGCATTGAGCAGCAGCCCCTGCAAACGCTCGGTCAGGCTTTCCATGTTCAGGGGTTTGGCCAGATAGGCCGTGGGGGCCAGCGGCAGGGCTTCACGGACGCTGGCGCTGTCGTTGCGGCTGCTCATCAGAATGAACGGCAACGGCGGATTGCGTTTGCGCTGGCGGACACTGCGCAACACATTCAAGCCATCGACGCCAGGCAATTCCCAGTCGACGATCGCCAGGTCATAGGGCACTTCGCCGAGCAGAGACATCGCCTCCTGGCCATCGGCGCACAGATCCAGCCGCGCATCGCAGCGCACGTTGAGCAAAACCTGTTTGAGCAGGTCACGAGACCAGGGGTCGGCCTCGGCAATCAGGACTCGGGGTACAGCGGGTAATTCGACGGCAGTCATGCTCGCCCTCCCTAGCAATGCTTGAACCTTAGCCAATGCTGGCGATTCGATACAGCTCGAATGCGGGGTATGTGTTTCAGCAAGCGTAAAAAAACCCGCCGAAGCGGGTTTTTTGTCGATCCGATCACACAGTGCCCGGCATTACAGCTCCGAGAAGCACTCTTCGATGATCGCCAGACCTTTGTCCAGTTGCTCGTCCGGCGAGGTCAGCGGAACCAGTACGCGCAGTACGTTACCGTAGGTGCCGCAGGACAGCAGGATCAGGCCCTTGTCACGTGCCTTGGCCACGACAGCAGCAACTGCAGTCGGGTTTGGCTTGTGGCTGTCGCCGTTTTCGAACAGCTCGACAGCGATCATGGCGCCCAGGGCACGGACTTCGCCGATCACCGGGTACTTGGCCTGGATGGCCTTCAGGCCGGTGACCAGACGCTCGCCGACAGCCTTGCAGCGATCCAGCAGTTTTTCTTCTTCGAACACTTCCATCACGGCCAGAGCAGCGGCGCAAGCGATCGGGCTACCGGCGTAGGTGCCGCCCAGGCCGCCTGGAGCGATGGCGTCCATGTATTCGGCCTTGCCGCAGACACCGGCCAGCGGGAAGCCGCCAGCGATGGATTTGGCGAAGGTGGTCAGGTCGGCAGCAACGCCCATCTGTTCCATGGCGAAGAAAGTGCCGGTACGGCCTGCGCCGGTCTGCACTTCGTCAGCGATCAGCAGGATGCCGTGCTGGTCGCACAGGGCACGCAGACGCTTCATGAACTCTTTCGGCGCGACGTAGAAGCCACCTTCACCCTGAACAGGCTCGATGATGATCGCGGCGATGTCTTTCGGCTCGGCGTCGTTCTTGAAGATGCGCTCGATGGAAGCGATCGAGTCGTCGATGCTCACGCCGTGCAGTTCGTTCGGGTACAGCGCGCGGAAGATGCCGCCTGGCATCAGGCCCATGCCGGCCGAGTAAGGCACGACTTTACCGGTCAGACCCAGGGTCATCATGGTGCGACCGTGGTAAGCGCCGGTGAAGGCGATCACGCCAGCGCGGCCAGTGGCGGCACGAGCGATTTTCACGGCGTTTTCAACGGCTTCGGAACCGGTGGTCACCAGCAGGGTTTTCTTGGCGAAGTCGCCCGGTACGCGAGCGTTGATTTTCTCGCACAGCTCAACGTACGGCTCGTAAGCCAGAACCTGGAAGCAGGTGTGGGTCAGCTTGTTCAGCTGTTCGGTCACGGCGGCGATGATTTTCGGGTGCACGTGGCCGGTGTTCAGCACGGCGATACCGCCGGCGAAGTCGATGAACTCGCGACCTTCAACGTCGGTCACGGTCGCGTTCTTCGCGGACTCGGCGAAGATCGGGTGAATCTGGCCAACACCACGTGGAACAGCGGCGATACGGCGGGCCATCAAGTCAGCGTTAGTCTTGCTCATTACAGTCCTCATTCACCGCTCATCGGGCGGCGTGGTTCAAGGATTAAGCGGGAGGAATCGGCGGTGGCAGCATGCGATGATCGACTGCCACGGCGTTCCCGGCCGCAGAGAAAATTCCGGTTTGAAACGACGCAAAGGGACAGCGCTCTCGTGCCCTTTGCGTTTACAGCGATCTTCTACCGAGGCTTAGATGCCCAGGCAGAGGTATTTGATTTCCAGGTAATCTTCAATGCCGTACTTGGAGCCTTCACGGCCCAGGCCCGAAGCCTTGATGCCGCCGAATGGCGCGACTTCGTTGGAGATCAGCCCGGTGTTGACGCCGACCATGCCGTATTCCAGGGCTTCCGCCACACGGAACACACGGCCCAGGTCACGAGCGTAGAAGTACGAAGCCAGACCGAACTCGGTGTCGTTCGACATCGCAATCACTTCGGCTTCGTCTTTGAAGCGGAACAGCGGCGCCAGCGGGCCGAAGGTTTCTTCCTTGGCCACTGCAGCATTTTTCGGCACGTTGGTCAGGATGGTCGGCTCGAAGAAGTTGCCTTCCATCTGCTTGCCACCGGCCAGCACGGTGGCGCCTTTGGCCACGGCGTCGGCGATGTGTTCTTGCACCTTGGCCACGGCTTTCTCGTCGATCAGCGGGCCAGTGGTGGTGCCATCTTCCAGACCGTTGCCGATCTTCAGTTTGGCCACGGCCGCTTTCAGCTTCTCGGCGAACGCGTCGTAGACCGAATCCTGAATGTACAGACGGTTGGCGCAGACGCAGGTCTGGCCGTTGTTGCGGTACTTGGAAATGATCGCGCCTTCGACGGCCTTATCCAGGTCCGCGTCGTCGAACACGATGAACGGCGCGTTGCCGCCCAGTTCCAGGGAAACTTTCTTGATGTCCTTGGCGCATTCCGACATCAGCTGACGGCCGATTTCGGTTGAGCCGGTGAAGGACAGTTTGCGCACGATCGGGTTGCTGGTCAGCTCGCTGCCGATGTCGCCGGCGCTGCCGGAGACCACGCTGAACACACCTTTAGGGATACCGGCGCGCTGGGCCAGTTCGGCCAGGGCGAAAGCGGAGAACGGGGTTTGCGAAGCAGGCTTGAGCACCATGGTGCAACCGGCGGCCAGGGCCGGGCCCGCTTTACGGGTAATCATCGCCGCCGGGAAGTTCCACGGGGTGATGGCGGCGGTCACGCCGATCGGCTGCTTGATCACGATCAGGCGCTTGTCCGGCTGGTGGCCCGGAATCACGTCGCCGTAGATGCGCTTGGCTTCTTCGGCGAACCACTCGATGAACGAAGCGGCGTAGACGATTTCGCCCTTGGCTTCGGCCAGTGGCTTGCCCTGCTCCAGGGTCATCAGGCGAGCCAGGTCTTCCTGGTTCTCGATGATCAGCTCGAACCAGCGACGCAGTTTGCCTGCACGCTCCTTGGCGGTCAGTGCACGCCAGGCCGGCAGCGCTTTGTCGGCGGCTTCAATCGCGCGGCGGGTTTCGGCAGCACCCATCTTCGGCACGGTGCCGAGGATTTCGCCGGTGGCCGGGTTGTTGACCTTGATCGTCTGACCGTTGTCCGCGTCGACCCAAGCGCCATCGATGAAGGCTTGCTGGCGGAACAACTGGGTGTCTTTAAGCTGCATGTCGGCTTCCTTAACAGCACCGCGGCCAGCGCGGAGCAAAATTATGATTGTAGAAAGGCGCCTCGCAAGGCTGCCGTCAGGGAAATCATTCACCGGGCTCAAGCACCTGAATAGTGCACGGTTGCAAACACGTGCGGCTCGGCACCCGATCAAAGAGCGTTTGAAATCTCAAACGGATCCTAGGATCAAAGGGGGTAAAGGACAATAGGTCGTTCGAAAAAAAGAACAAAAACGCCGCTTTTGCCGGACTTTTCAGATCAACGAGCAACAAGCCTGCGCCGCAACGAAACCTTAGTTCAGTCCCGCCAAAGCGCCAAGCGAGCCTTTTGCAAGACGTTACAGCTTTATGGAATGCAGCGCTTTCGACCGACACGCGCACTGACAATCAGCGCCAAAACCCGGCATGGACGCCCCGAGCCGACCTAGGTATGATGTCGCCCGCTGCACCAGTAGCTCAGCTGGATAGAGTACTGCCCTCCGAAGGCAGGGGTCGTGGGTTCGAATCCCGCCTGGTGCGCCATGAACAGAAACGAAAAAGCCTCAGGCCGAAAGGTCTGAGGCTTTTTTGTGCCTGCTGGTTGGCGACTCACTCCGTCGTCCAGTCAAACTCGTCATATTCATCATCGTCTTCGTCGTCCTCGATCCACTCGTCATCAAGAACGTCTTCCTCCGAATCCTCTTCTGCCTGCTTGGCCAGAAGAAACTCCTTGCGACTCTCCGTCACAGCTCGCCGCAGTTCCTCACCCTTGACCGGGCAGTTGAGCATTTGGGCGATGCGGTCGATTTTTTGGGCCACGGCATCCTCCTGCGCATCGGCAATGAACCGATAGTGCGCGTTTTTGCGGGGCAATGCCAAATGGCTGGTCGATCAACCGGTCAGTTCTGGCGGATTTGTTCGAGGCGCAGGTCCAGATTCACGCTCGGGTAACGCTTGTGCAGATTGTTGTACAGGGTATCGGCAGCCTGAGATTGACCGGATTCGCGCAGGCGAAGGACTTCGCGCAGTTGCTCATCGAGGCCATTGGCCGGGGCAGCAGCGCGTTTGCTGACTTTGGCTTCGTCCGCCCTGTCGGCGCTGATCGATTCGCTTTGCATCGGTGCGGCCATTTCCGCCATCGGTGCAGGCGCAGGCGCGGACAGCGCGCCAGCAGGGGCTGACAAGGTCCGGGATTCGATGGACTCCTTGCGGGCCAGTGGCGCAGCAGGTTTGGCAGCGGGGGCAAAATCGTAATGAGCCACAGGTTCCGGGGCGCGCTGCACCAGCGACAGCATCAGCGCGATACCGACCAGACTGGCGAAAGCCACCTGATAACGCGGGGTCTGGCAAACCTTGAGCCAACGCTGCCACAAGCTCGGTTTCGGTACCGGGACCTGGCGATGTGCGGCGCTGATAATCAATGCGTCGAGCTTCGCCGGCGGCTCGCCGTGCTGTTGCTCGCGATAATGCTTGAGCAGTTGCTCTTCGGGTGTCTGGCGGGTGTCCGTCATGTCAGTACCTCCTCGGCCAGCAGCCGACGCAGTTTTTGCTGGGCATAGCGCAAGCGGCTCTTGACGGTTTCCAGCGGTGTTTCGGTGAGGCTGGCGATTTGCGCCAGGTCGAGGTCGCCGTGGGCGCGCAGCAGGAACACTTCGCGCTGGTCGGCAGGTAGGGTTTGCAGCGCGCTGTCCAGGCGCAGGCTGTCGCGGCTGAGACTCAGCAGTTGTTCGGGGTCGCTCGCGTCGTCACTGACCGCATGGGTCTGTTCGTCGTAGCTGTCATGCAACGACTGATGGGTGCCGTGCTTGCGCCAGTGATCGATCAGACGATTGCGGGCAATCTGAAACAACCAGGTACGAAAAGTCGCCCGACCTTGTGGCTGACTGGCGCTGCGGATCAGGCTCAGCCAGGTTTCCTGATACACCTCTTCGGCCAGCTCCGGCTTGCCGCTCAAACCGAGCAGAAACCGGTACAGGCCCTGACGGTGGCGGGCGTACAAGATCTCGAACGCCTTGCCGTCGCCCTCGCGATAACGAGCAAGCAGCGATTCGTCGCTGCTGGCATCAAGGCTGTCTGCGCTGGCAAACAGCTGGCTGATAAACCCCTTCAGGCGGCTCACTATTCAATCCGTCGCTCGGTCGGCATCGCGTTGGACGCAGTCGAAGTCCGCAAGCTCTGCGCCAGTTCCACCAGTTGCACGAACTCGTTGCGCAGGCCGAAGCGATCATCACCACGGGCGCCTCGGGCCAGTACTTCGGTGTCCTTGAAGCTGAAATCACCGGTGTAGCGGCCGTCCTTGAGTTGCTGGGAAAACGCGGCGACGGCGGCGGCAAATCGCAGATCCTCGCTGGCCGGCGCGACTTCATTGGCAATCGGCCGCTCGATCAGCAGACTTTTCCCACCTTCGGGCTTTTGATATCGCACACGCAGCATCGCCAATTCTCCGTTCTTCCCGGAAATAGCCGGCTCCGACTTACCGTAACGCAGCGGCTCCAGCCAGCCCTTCTCGCCTGTCGGGACAATTTCATACAGCGCGGTCACCGTATGGCCTGCACCGATTTCACCGGCATCGACCTTGTCATTGCTGAAATCCTCACGCTTGAGTGCGCGGTTTTCGTAGCCGAGCAGCCGGTATTCACTGACCTGCGCCGGGTTGAACTCCACCTGCAACTTGACGTTTTTCGCCACCACGGCGAGGGTCGAACCGAGCTGATCCACCAACACCTTCCGCGCTTCACGCAGATTGTCGATGTAGGCGTAGTTACCGTCACCGGCATCCGCCAGTTGCTCCATCAGGTGTTCATTGTAGTTATCCACACTGAATCCCAGGGTGGTCAGGGAAATCCCTGTCTTGCGTTTATCCACAGCCATTTGCTTGAGGCTGTCGAAGTCGCTGACGCCGACGTTGAAGTCTCCGTCGGTGGCCAGCAGGATGCGGTTGATGCCGTTGGGGATGAACGCTTGTTGCGCCATTTGGTAGGCCAGTTCGATGCCGGAAGCACCCGCGGTCGAGCCTCCCGCCGTCAACTGCTCGATGGCTGTGCGAATTTTCGCTTTTTCCCGTCCGGACGTCGGCTCCAGCACCACTCTGGATTCGCCGGCATACACCACCAGTGAAACGCGATCCTGCTCGCGCAGTTGATCGACCAGCAGCTTCAGGGTGCTTTTGACCAGAGGCAGACCTTCGCGACGGTCCATCGAGCCGGACACATCCACCAGAAACACCAGATTGGCCGGGGCCAGCTCCGCCACGGCGCGATCGGACGCCTTGATGCCGATGCGTAGCAAACGGGTGTGCGGATTCCACGGAGTGGCCGCCAGCTCCGTGGTTACACCAAAAGGTGAGCCATCAGTGGGCAACGCATAGTCGTAGGGAAAATAATTGACCATCTCCTCCAGCCGTACCGCGCCTTCCGGCGGCAGGCGTCCCTGATTCAACAGACGGCGGACGTTGGCGTAGGCGCCGGTATCCACATCGGCACTGAAGGTCGAGACGGGCGTTTCGGCAACGCTGTGGATCGGGTTATCGGCCAGGGTTTCGTATTGCTCGCGCGGCTCGGCGCGATAGTCCTGTGGATAACTTTCCCCGGCGGGCATCGGTGCAAAACTGGCCGTCGGCGCCGCCAATGCACTGCGCTTGGCCAAAGAGTGATCGGCCATGACCGCTTCTTGCTGCACCACGGGTTTCGAGGGGAGCTGTGCCGGTGGCGGCACGGCGGCGGATTCCGGGCTGGAAGAAACACCGCAACCGGCGACGACCAACAGCACACCGGCAGCCAGGGGTCGCAGAAGCATCGAAGGAAGAGACATGGGGGCTGACCTCGAGGAAGAATTGATCCATTCAACCTCTGAGACGGACAGCCCTTTCAGTTCGGGTTAAACGCCGCCGACATTTTTTTCAGCGGTGATAACGCCGCACTGCACTGCTGTTGCGCAGCACATGGCCTTTGATTTTTTCCAGCAACTGGGCACGGGTCAGGCCGGCCGGCAAGGCGTCGGGGGCCAGGTCCAGGGCGTAGATCTGGATGATGTAGTGATGCGCGCTGTCGCCGGTCGGCGGGCATGGGCCGACATAGGTGGTCGTGCCTTTGCTGTTGGTGCCGCCCAGGCCTTCGAAAGTCGGCTTGGTGCCACTGCCGGCCGGGATCTGCCGGGTCGTGGCCTTGATGCCGTAGTGAACCCAGTGATCGACGCCCAGGCCTTTCTGGCCGTCCGGATCATGCATCACGATGGCATAGCTCTGGGTCGCGGCCGGGCCGGCGTTCCAGCTCAGCGCCGGGGACAGGTTCTTGCCGCCACAACCCGCGGCGTCACTGGCCGCCGCCGCGGTGAACAGACGGTTGTCCGAAACACCGGGAATGCTGAGGGTGAAACGCTCTTGGGCCTGCGCCGGAAACTGCACGCAAAGGGCGACGGCAACGGCCGCCAGCCAAGGGTTGAGAGAGGTCAATCGGGTCATTCCGGGAGCACCTTGTGCAGTTGGGCCGTCTTCGGCCTGCAGACTATAGCTGTACCGTTCGTGCCGTGGCAGTGGCAAATGACGCCCATTGGTATCACCGCGCTTACAGACGGTTCGTCGGCTCACGGTTATCGTCGTCCTCGGCGTGCAGAAAGATCACCCGCGGATGCTCCAGCGGCGCCAAGGGTGGCGGCAGTTCCGCCGGCTCCACCGGCCACAGGTGAGGCACCACGTGACTGACGTCACCGTCCTGATTGTTGTGGATGGTGATGACACCCGGGCTGCGCAGCTTCTGCAGGCGGTCATCGCACAGCTTGAAGCTTTTGCTCAGGCCGTCATCGTCGACCACCGGGGCAGCCAGGCGACGCTGGGCGAAACTGCGGCTCTTGCGCTGTTGATAACGGGCCCAGGAAATCAGGATCACGGCGTTGACCAGCGCCACCCACAGATAAACCTGCAAGGTGCCCAGCGCTTCGAACGCCGAGTTGTCGATGCGCGGCCCGCCGGCATGGGTTTCGATCAGCGGCCACAGCCCACGCACCAGCAGATACAGCAGGCCAACCCAGGCCAGCACCGTGAGGATCACGTCGATCACCACCAGGAATGGCCGCTGGCGGGTCCGGATGATTTTCATTTGATGACCTCCTCTTCGTCGTCGCCCGCCGGTTTGATGCCCCGGTCAGGACTGACCCAGCGCGCACGCTTCTGATGCTGGCCGAACAGCACCTTCGGAAAGCTGACCAGCGTGGTCAGCAGACTGATGAACCAGAACACCAACGGATACCAGACCACCCAGAACATGGTTCTGCCCAGACCCGGCTCATAGCGTCTGTCGATGATGATGCTGACCGCGAACTGCACCAGGCAGACAAACGCCAGCAGCAGCCCGGTAAAGGCCGGCGGCATCAGGTGATGGACTGCAATCGCATCGGGCAGAACCACGAACTTGCCGACGGCCCAGAAGATCACCGACAACAGAAAGGTGAAGGCCCAACCGGTCGACAGGCAATATTCGAACAGCAGCGGCCACAGATAACGGTGACGGTACTGCCAGATCCCGCGAATGTTCTTGAACAGCACTTCGGCACCGCCCTGGGCCCAGCGCAGGCGCTGCTTCCACAGGCCGCGCAGGGTTTCCGGCATCAGGATCCAGCACAGGGCGCGGGGCTCGTAGAAGATGCTCCAGTGGTCCAGTTGCAGTTTCCAGCTGATGTCGATGTCTTCGGTGATCATGTCCGGGCTCCAGTAGCCGACCCGGTTCAGCGCGGTGCGACGGAACGCGACGATCACACCGGACACGGTGAAGATCCGCCCGAACACCCGCTGGGTACGTTTGATCAGGCCGATGATCGACGAGAACTCGCCGACCTGAACTCGCCCGACCAGGGTCGAACGCGTACGGATCCGCGGGTTGCCGGTCACCGCGCCAAGCCGTGCGTTGTCGAGCATCGGTGCCACGAGGTAAGCAGCGGTGTTCGGCGCCAGCAGCGCGTCACCGTCGATGCACACCAGATATTCACTGCGCGCCGCAATGGCGCCCATGCGCAGGGCCACGGCCTTGCCCTGGTTTTCCGCCAGGTGCAGCACCCGCAGCCGTGGGTCTTCCTTGGCCAGCGCATCCAGCACTTGCGCGGTGTTGTCCTTGGAACCGTCGTTGATCGCGATGACTTCGATGTTCGGGTAATGCTGGGCCAGAGCCGCGTGAATGGTGTCGGCGGCGTTGTCGCCCTCGTTGTAGCAAGGGATCAGGATCGAAATCAGCGGTTCGCCTTCCAGCGGTGGCGGCAGCGTGTCGTCCTTCCAGGGCCAGTGCCGCTCCCAGTGCAGCCAGAAATACAGGCCGCCGGAAATCCACAACCCGGACATGAACAGCGGGTAGAAGAACACGAAGTCCATCAGGAATTGCCCGGTGACCAGGAAGATCAGCCCCAGCGGGACGCCGAGGACGATCGCCAGAACAAGCAGGGCCAGCAGTCTATCCAGCATGTCATGGGTTCCATTTGTTGGAGAGCGCAGGCCGCACGGTTTTCAGGTCCGGCAGGTTCTCGAGGAAATTGTCCGGGTAGTAGCCGAAACTCGTCGCGCCCTGACGCTTGAGGCGGCCCATCCAGTCGGCCAGTTGTGCACCGTCGATGTCGGCCTGGTCCTTTTTCGTCCAGTCCCGGGCCTGCAATTCGAATACCGTGCGATCCAGCGCACCGGGGCGCTGCTTGATCTTCGCCACCAGTTCTTCCAGCCACGGGCCGGATTGCGCATGGGTCTGTTTTTCCATGAGCGGCATGGCCATCGGCGCCGTCCAGTCGTAGCTCACGAGGAAGTCGTCGAGGTTCTGTGCGAACCACGCTTCGCTCTCGGGGTTGAGAACCGGCTCGGCGAAGATGTTGCGTGCGGTGAGCACTTGAGGGCCACGGATCGCCCGGACCTTGGCGGTCAGTTCGTTGGTGAAGTCGATCAGGTAACGGCTCTTGAACCGGGTCCAGCGCTGCATGGCCGCCGGATCGTCACGCAGGGCGGCAATCGAGCCCGGCAGACCGTGGGCAACATAGGCCTTCAACGCTTCGGGGCTGGCGTCTTCGAAATCCGACAGCACGGCGTCGTCGTGGTAGAGAATGCCGTCGACCGAGGTCAGGCGCGCCACGTCTTCGTAGATCTCACCGATGATCCGCCGCACCTCGGGGTCGAACGGCGACAGTCGCTTGTACTGATCCGGATCGACAGCAGTAGTGCCGGTCTTCGGATCCCAGCGCGTGACTCGCGGCAGTTTCGAATCCAGTGCAAAACTCAGCACCGGCATCCAGGCGAACACTTTCACGTGGGCCCGGGTACGCAGCTGCCAGGCGACACGGTCGAAAATGTCGGCACGCACCGGCAGATGACGGTTGGGGAAATACAGCGAATGCACCAGGCCATCGCCTTTCGGATCGGCGAAGGCTTGCAGGAACACGGTGTTGGCGCCCATGTCGGCCATGCGCTGGATCAGCTTGCCGAGGTTCACTTCCTGCTGCGCCGGATCCGGGTCATAGACGTTGTCCAGATCCACGTGCACCACACGCATGGCGAAGTCCGACTGCACCGCGACGATGCTGTTGGCGAAATGTTCGCCATCCGGGTCGGACGCGACGAGGAATCGTGGGCTGCTCATCAGGTTGTCGAGGGCATCGAGACCGTCGTCGAGGGTCAGGGCCATTTCGTAGCCCTGCTCGCTCACCACCGTCAGCGAAGTGCCGTCCGCCGTGCCGTAAGGCCAGACCCAGACCCGTGGCTTCTTGCCGGTGGCCTTGCGGATTTTTTCCGAGATGGTGGCCACGTCGGTGCGGATACGCGCCTGGAAATCCGCCTCGGACTCATAGCGCTTGGTCACCGGATCGTAACGCCGGGTCGCGGCCGCCGGCTGCATGTTGCCTTGCGGGTTGGCGAGGATGCCTTTGTGGCTGGCGTCGGTGTGGGCGGCGATTTCCACCAGGCCGGACTGCGAGATTTCGCGCACCTGATCCCAGGTCAGGAAGTCGGAACGCGGGCGCATGGCGCCGGCAAAATCCACCGGCTGATTCAGCGGTGTATCGATCCAGACGCCCACCGGTGCCAGCAGCGCATGCCAGTTATAGGCGCGCAGCACCGGCATCACACGGGTGTAGAAACTCGCGTAGCCGTCATCGAAGCTGAGCAGAATGGCTTTGGGCGGCAGTTCCGGCCCGCCCTTGCGCGCGGCCATGATCTGATCGACCGTCACCGGCTTGTAGTTGTTTTCCCGCAGCCACGCCAGTTGCTCGATCATGCGTTCGGTGCGCACCGCCACCACGGCCTGATCGGGATCACGATCCTCGACGTCGTGATAGGCAATGCCCAGCACATGGTTTTTCGGCCATGGCTTTTCATTGGCCGCCAGCGGACGCTCGGACGGCGGCGCGAAGGCCGGGGCTTGCTGGGCGCAGGCGCTGACCAGCAGCACTCCCAGCAGAAGGATGAAACGCGAAATCAAAGGCATCTTCAAACTCTTCTAGAAGCGGAAAGTGAGGTCGACGAGCAGACGCAGATCGGTTTCCCGATCACCGTCGTAGGGCCGGTTGATCACACTGAACAAACCGCCCACCTCGAATACGTCGTTCCAGGCATAACGCTGGCCGTAGCCGAGCATCGCCATGCCGCCGGTGCCGTGGTCACGCTGGCTGTACGTACCCGCACCGGCCTGGAACTGCTGGCTCCAGGAGGTTTCGTAGCGGTGGTAGAGCACGTGGTTGACGTTGACCGTAGGCATCACGCTGAAGTCCGCCTTCGGGTTGTAGTAAGGCACGTCTTCGGAATTCGAGTTGTGGCTGGTGCTGACCTCCAGACCGGCATCGACCTGCACATGAGTCGTGCTGTAGACGCCCTCGCGTCCGGTCAGCAAGGCTTCGACGCGGTTGTTGCCGTCGCTGAAGTGCGACGGGCTGACCGACAGTTTCCACTCGCGGCTTTCATTGGCGCGCCAGCGGATGAAACCGCTGCCGCCGTTGGCCTTGATGTTGCTGTTCAATGCGCGCAGCGGGGTATCCGTCGACAGGTATTCAAGGCTGCCGCCGTACTGCCAGTTGTCGTTGATGTCCCGGGCAATCGCCAGACGCGCGCCCTGCTTGTCGCCATAACCGTAGGAATGGTTGGAGACTTCCGCTTCGAGGGTCATGTCGCGGGTACGGCGCTCCAGACCGACACGCTGGAAGCGGTGATTGCCGGTGCCTTCAGCGAAGTCGCCAGTGGCATAACCGATCCCCGCGAACACGCGCCAGTCTTCATCGATCGGCGGGCTGTACAACGTGCTCTGGATGCCGAAGTCCCGGCTGCCGCTGACCGCGCCGGCATTGCCGCCGCTGCCGCCATTGGCCTTGCCGCCGTAGGCTTCGACGCGCAGCTCGGACATGTCATGCACTTCGCGCTCGCGGGCGGCACGCTGCACCTGACGGTTGTCCGGGAAACGCTCGACGACGTCGTCGGTCAGCGCATCCATCTGCCGCCACTCCTGAAGGGTCATGGCGGTGCGGGCCTGAGCGACTTCCAGGCCCATGTCCCGGGGCACCATGCTCTCGACTTCCTTGAGCTGACTTTCGGCGCGACGCGGCCATTGGCGGGCCAGATACAGATCGGCCTGGGACAGGCGCAAGCCGACGTTGCCCGGCGCCTGATCGACCAGCGTCTGCAAGCGATCCTCGCCATGAGGCAGGTCCGCGCCGTAGGTGCCGGCGGCCTGGGCCGACAACAGTTGAGCATCCATCCAGTCGTCGCTGGGGTTGCCGATGGGCAGGCCTTTGAGTTCGACGCGCGGTTTCTCGTTTTTGGCCAGGTCTTCGGCAACCTTGCGTGCGTCCTCGGCACGGTCGCTTTCCAGCAGCGAGTAGTACAGCGCGGTGGTGTCTTCGAGGCGATCACCGGCATCGGCGTCCGGTGCCGAGAGCACCTGGCGATACAGGTCGGTGGAGACTTCCGGTTGACGCTGATCCAGATAGGACGCAGCCACCCAGCGCAGGGCGTAGGTCGGAATCTTCACGCCTTCGGCTTGCAGCTTCTGGTATTCGGTAATCACGTCAGCCGTGCGCGCCCGGGCCTTGAGGGCGCCCATGCGGTCGATGCGCCAGCGGGTCACGTCATCGTGGGCGCTGGCGTCGGGGGTCCAGGTGGCGAGCAGTTTGTCGTAGTCGGCCAACGCACGGTCGGCGATCACATAACGTTCTTTTTCGCTGCGGGTGGCGAATTCGGCGAGGCGCACGCGTTCGGCAGCCAGGTCGCCTTCGAGACGGCGCAGGATCACCGGATCGATCAATCCCGGACGCTGGTTGGCCAGGCGCAGTGCAGGCTCGGGCAGGCGGGCCTTTTGCAGGGCGACCACGTATTCACGGGCCACTTCCGGTTTGCTGCCGGCGCGAACGAAGGCCTGATCGTATTCGAACAGTGCGTCGTATTGTTTGCCGGCACGGGTCAGGGCATAGCCCAGTGCGAGACGGCGGGAAGGATCGTCAGGCTTGGCGGCAACCAACACTTTGGCGCGGGCCACGGCTTCATCAGGTTTGCCGGAATCAGCCTGAGTGAGCGCCAGACCCAGTTGCAGGTCGGCATTGTTCGGCTCCAGCGCCAGGGCCTTGTTGTAGACCTCGGAGGCCTGATCCCAGCGCTTGAGATTGCGATAGGCCCGGGCGGTGGCGGTCAGGGCCTGGATCGGCAATCCGCGACCGCGCCCCTGAGTCTCGTAGACCTGCACCACTTCGGCGTCGAGTCCGGCCCAACTGGCGATTTGCAGGTGATCGCTGATCTGCCCGGTGGAGGCTTGGGCCGGCGGCACCTGACGCAAAGCGGTCAGCGCAGGCGTGTAATGCCCTGCCCGGGCATCGAGCACCATTTGATCGTAGGCCGTATCGGCCAGCGCGAGCGTCGGCCAGAGCAACTGGCTGCACAGCGCGACTCGAAACAAAGGGCGTAAACCACGATGTAATACGGGAACATCAGTACGCGGCATTCGTCAGCATCCTTACATGGCCAGCCGGGTTGCAATGCCCCCCCTTGCCTGATTCGTAACGGAGGCCAAGTCGCAATCACTCGGCCAAGCTAATCCAAGCAGTCTTGCACGCAAGCGTAGACCAATATTCAGAACACAATATTTGTTCAGATTCATGACCGGAAACCCGGGGGCTCGCTGCAAACGCGGACTCCAGACAGCAAAACGCCCGGCATCTGCGGGAGGCAAAGGCCGGGCGCTGAGGTGTTGCGCGGGAGTTTTACTGTTCCTGGCTGACGCTGACGCCGGCAAATTTGCTCATCAGGAAACCGACGAATTGCTCCACGGTCATCTTCTGGCCATTGAACTCCACCTGATTGGCGGCGTAGTGCAACTTGGTCGTCACATTGGTGCCATCCAGCGTTGCCAGCTGCGAACCCACGGCCATGCCGGAGAACATGTCGGCGGCGGCGCTGGCCTGGTCAACGATGGCTTTGGCGTCGGTCTGACCGTCGATCTGGGCCTGTACGCTGAGCAGATCCACCAGCATCGGCTTGGACACCTGTACATTGAGGTCAAGCAGGGCGATCAGCTGTTTGCCCAGTTGATCCGGTGGCAGGTCCATCGAGGCCGGTTTGGTCAGGTCGAGCACCAGGTTGGCGCGGCTTTCACCGTTGGCGGTTTTCAGCGAAAGGTCTTCCAGCGCCAGTTGCGGGCCGGCGGCCAGCAGTTTCTGCATGTCAGCCTTGACCTGGGCGGACTCGGCTTCGGTCAGGTTCAGCTCGGGCGCCGGCAGGCCGGCGGCGGTGGCTTCGGCGGCAGCTTTTTCGTACGGCTGCAGCTTGGTCTGGTAGATCTGCATCAGCGACAGGGCCGACGGAATGTCGAGGTTTTTCAGGCTCATGGCCAGGTTGGCCGAGCCGATTTTCTTGTCGTTGAGGGTCACTTCGCCGATTTTGTAGTCGGCACGACCGGAGGCGTTGCTGCCGTTCTCTTCGGTGAGGTTCTTCATCTCGAAGTTCTTCACGCCCAGCACCGACTGTTTGGCACCGAAAGTGGTCTTGCTGCCGGTCAGCTCGAGGGTGTTCTCGCCGGTGTAGTAGCCGTAGCTGCTCTTGTTCAGGTTGCTGGCCAGGGTCAGGCCGTTGAGTTCTATCTGCACCGGCGCCTGATCTTCAGCCACCGTGGTCAGGTGCAGGCTGTCCATGTAGCCGTTGGCTTTGACTTTCTGTGCCTGGGCGCTGGCGGAAATGTCCATGTTCAGACCGGAAAACTTCAGGCTCGACTTGTCGTCCAGCGCGGTTTCCAGCGGCAGCAGTTCAATGTTGCCAGTGGTGGACTGGTCATAACCAATGTTGACCACACCCTTGAGTGGCGCAGCGCCCTTGGTGGCGGCGAACCATTTTTCAGTGACCGGGGTCTTTTCCAGCTCGTAGTGACTGGTGGCCATGACCGGCAGCCATTTCAGCGAGACCAGACGCGAGAACGGCAGCGGGCCGTGTTCGATGTGGTCGACGAACAGCAGCTCGACCGGCGCTTCACCGAACATCTCGCCCTCGCCCTTGAGGCGGTAATGCGCGGTGCTGCTGAAGGTGTGACGCTCCAGCGATACCAGCTCCAGCGACGCGCTGCCGTTGGAACCGGCCATGGCGGTCTGCAGCTCTTTGTTGGCGTCGACGACGGCGTTGTTGAGCACGCCTTCAATCTTGGTGCCCGTATACCAGGCCCCGCCGACGCTGATGGCGCCGATGGCAACAACGATTCCGAGAAGCACGCCTGCTGATTTATTCATGAATGACCTGATCGATTTCCGTGGCTGAAAGTGTGGTCGTCTTCCGTGAACCCGTGACCGGGCCGTGGCTCGACTCCGCTGAATTTAGCGGTGGAGATTAGCACTGGCCGCGCGGGGCGGCCCAATGTTTAAAGGTTAAAGAGTGTCCACGGGATGTGGACAGACAAAAAGATCGCCGGGTTCGGCGATCTTTTCGGGATCAGGAATATTGGACCTCGATCTCGTCGAGCTGATGATCGAAGCTTTTCAGCCTCGCGGTCCAGGTGTACACGAGCACCTCGAAATCCCGGTCGATCACCGCCCCGCCCGGGCCGTCGTTGCGCGGGTCACAGAAATCCAGTTGATAGCGCTCGCGGGCCATGGCCGTGGCCACGTCGGACAGCTCACGGGCATTGTTCAACCAGTGCCAGCCGTCATCGGCGACTTGCCTGTCGAGTTCCAGGCATTGTTTTTTCAGGGCTTCGAGGCTTTTTTCCAGCGGGGTGCCGGTGAGTTCGCCCATGACCTCGGCGAAGGTGCGGCCCGGTTGCCAGTAGCTGCCCCAGAAGTAGCGGTCGAACACGGTTTCGACTTTGCGCAAGGCGACTTTGGTGTCCCAGATCAGCAGCAGGGTCTTGCTTTGTTCAAGCTGTCGTTTCTTGAGCTTTTGCACTTGCACCAACGACCAGGCCACCACCACGATCGCCATCACGGCGATCAACGCGGTCGCGCTGTCGAGGAAGACCATCGCCTTGTCGATCTGATGGGCCAGCATAATGCCGTAGAAATAGGTGGCAGACAGCAGCACCAGTGCGACCAGCGCGCACCAGAAGCCGAGAGCGTAAGGGTTTTTCATTATTGGTTTCCCCTAGACCTGCGCTAGCAATGTGCACTGAAAAGGCGCCTTGCTCAGGGCGCCCCTCCAACACTTCAAAGCATAGCAACGGCCTCAGGGTTTGCTGGCGCTCGAGGCTTGCGTTCGTCCGCTTTCCCAACCGCCGCCGAGGGCGAGGAACAAATCGATCTGGCTCATGGCAACCTGAGTGTTGGCAGCGGCCAGTTGCGCGGTGACATCGGTGTAGGTGCGGGTGGCTTGCAGATCGGCGAGGAACGACTCGCGGCCCGCCTGGAAGAAGCGGTGAGTCTGGTCAGCCGCCAGCTTCGCCGACTGCTCGGCATCGGCCAGCGCATCGCGGCGTTGCAGCAGCGCGGTGTACTGAGCCAGACCGGTCTGGGTTTCACGGATGGCGTTGAGCACCACCCCGTCGAAATGCGCCAGCGCGCCCTGGGTCGAGGCTTCGGCTTCGCGGATACGTGCCCGGGCGCCGTTGGTCGGCACCTTCCAGCTCAGCGACGGGCCAAAGCCCCAGCGGTTGGTCGACGGGTCGCCAAGGTCGGAGACAATGCCGACGGTGCCGATGGTCGCGCCGATGCTGATGTCCGGGTACAGCTCGCCGGTGGCGATGCCGATGCCGGCGGTCGCGGCGGCCAGTCGACGCTCGGCCTGGCGGATGTCAGGCCGACGCTTGAGCAGCGCAGCGCCATCGCCGACCGGCACCAGTTGGGCGATTTTCGGCAGTTCGGCGCAGGTCGCGGTGCCGGCCGGCAATTGATCGACCGGTTTGGCCAGCAGCATCGACAGACGGAACAACCCGGCCTGACGCGCCGCTTCATAGCGCGGCAGGTCGGCGCGCAGGGATTTGAATTGGGTCTGCGAACGGGTGACCTGGGTTTCATCGCCGCGCCCGGCATCGCGCAGACGCTGGATCAGCGTGGTGCTCTGGGATTGCAGGTCGAGGGAGTGCTGGGCGATTTCCCGTTCTTCGTTGGCCGCGCAGACCTGGGTGTAAGCCCGGACCACATCGGCGACCAGGGTGATGCGCGCAGTGTCGGCGGCGGCCTGGGTCGCATCGGCGTTGGCTTTCGCCGCTTCGATCCCGCGCTGCAGGACGCCCCACAGGTCGAACTGGTAGGACGCGCTGATGCCGATGTCGGCGACATTGGCCACCGGGACTTTCTCCGGCAGCAGGAACGCCTGACCGGATTCTTGCAAGCGCTGGGCGCCCATCTTCACGCCGCCGCTCCAGCCACCGGCCGCCTCGGCCTCATCGACCTGCGCGCGAGCCCGCGACAGGTTCGCCGCCGCCACCCGCAGATCGGTGTTGGAGGCCATGGCTTGCTGCACCAGTTGGTCCAGACGCGGATCGCGATACAACCGCCACCAGTCCGCCGGCACCGGAGTAGAAACCACAGGCTTGCCGGCCACCGCCAGATCGCCCTGAAAATCCTTGCGCTGAATCGCCGCATCACCCGGCAGGTGATAGTCCGGCCCGACCATGGAACAGGCCGACAGCATCACGCCCAGACCGGCGATCATCAGGGCCCTGCTCATTTCGCGGGCTCCTGCTGATCATCGATGATCGACACCGTGGCGGTACGCCCGGCGATCATGCGGAAGTCTTCCGGCACGTCGTCGAAGGCGATGCGCACCGGAATCCGCTGCGCCAGACGCACCCAGCTGAAGGCCGGGTTGACGTTGGGCAACAGGTTGCTGCCGCTCGAGCGGTCACGGTCTTCGATGCCGGCGACGATGCTTTCGACATGCCCGCGCAAACGGGCGCGGTCGCCGATCACGCGGATATCCACCGACTGACCGATGTGGATGCCGTCGAGTTTGGTCTCTTCGAAATAGCCGTCGATGTGGAACGAATTGCTGTCCACCACCGACAACACCGGACGCCCGGCGGTGACGAACTCTTGCGCGCGCGGCGCCCGGTCGTTGACGTAGCCGTCCACCGGGCTGCGGATCACCGAGCGGTCGAGGTTGAGCTGGGCGCTGTCCACCGTCACCAGCGCTTCGGCCAGTGCCGATTGCGCACGGGCTACTTTCGACTGGCTCTCTTCCAGCTGTTCGGCCGGCACCAGATTGCCCAGGCCACGATTACGCTTGGCCTCACGCTGGGCCTGAGCGAGGGTTTCTTCGCGGTCGGCAACGGCTGCCTTGGCCTGACGCAACGCCAGTTTGAAACGGTCCTGATCGATGCTGAAGAGCACCTGGCCACGTTTCACCAACTGGTTGTCCTTGACCTCGACCTGCTGGATCAGCCCGGACACGTCCGGGGCGATCTGCACGATGTCGGCACGGATGTGGCCGTCGCGGGTCCAGGGCGCGAACATGTAATACATCACCATGCGCCAGACCACGACGACGGCGAAAGCCACGATCAGCAAGGTCAGCATCACGCGACCGATAGTCAAAAACGGTTTTTTCATGTCATCAGGTATCGACTGAGTGAGTCCACGCCGTACAGCATCACGGCGTAGAGGGCCACGTTGAACAATGCCCGGTGCCAGACCAGACGGTAGAAATGCAGGCGTGTGAGCACGCCGTGAACCAGCACGAACAGCACGTAAGTGATGCCCATCAGCACCAGCAGGGTCGGCAGGAAGATGCCGCTGATGTCCAGGTCACCGATCATAGGGGCGCTCCTTCGGGCAGCGGTTCTTCGGGCTCGGCGCTGGAGACGAATTCAACGCCGGGCAACAGCGCCAGACGCAAACCGCTCAAGGCGTGCAACAGGTGTAGTCGGGTTTCTTCATCGCCGTGGCCGTTGAGCGCACGACGGGTACGGTCCATGGTCATCAGCAAGGCGCTTGGCGCCGGCAGGCGTTCGCCGGCCTTGAGGCAGGCGCGGAAATACTCGCCGACCTCGGCCACCACTTGCTGCAACAACGCGTTCGGCGCACCGGTCACGCGCGGGGTGTAGGCCAGCAGGTCGAGCAGGTTCAGCCCCACCCGCACTTCGCGCATGGCGATGCCGGTGTCCTGACCGGTCAGCGCCAGACGCGGCAGGTGCTGCATCAAGCGGTCGAGCAACTGCACGCCCAGTTGCCGGTGCTCGGCGAGGTTCGCCGGCTCGGTCATACTGACGATGTCTTTCCAGCTGAAACGGGTCAGGCGCTTGGCCGCCAGTTCGGCACCGAAAGGCCGGGCGATCAGGGTCCAGATAAACGCGAACAACAGCCCCAGCGGACCCGCCAGGTTGGAGTTGGCGAACGCAAAAAAGTCAGCGTCGTAGGCGCCCTGGATACTGATGAACGACGAGGTGTTGACCAGTGTCAGCAGCATGCCGAGGTAAAACCGTGGTTGCACCGTCAGGGTGCCGACGCAGATGAACGGGATGGCAAACGCCAGCACCAGCATCGGGAAGTCATGCAGGTTCGGCAGCACCAGAAACAGGTACAGACTGGCGAACAGCACCGACATCCCGGTCCAGAAAAAGAACCGGTAGATCTGCGGCGCCGGGTCGTCCATCGAGGCAAAGAAACTGCACGACACCGCCGCCAGAATCACCGCGCTGCCGCCGTCGGTCCAGCCCAGCAGAATCCACAGCGTCGAGGCGACGATGATCGCCAGAATGGTCGACGCCACCGAGTAAAGCATCAGCCCACGGTCGAGGAACGGCGTCAGACGACCGAGGCGCCAGTGGCGGTAAACCGCGCGCCAGCTGTCCTGACGCTCGCACAGGATCGCGTCCTGCAGACTGCGGCAGTCCTGCCACAGATCGATGAATTCGCCGAGGCGGTACAGCGCGTTGGAAAACAGCAACTGTTTGCGATCTTCCAGGGCTTCGGCGCTCGGTTGCAGGGCTTCGAGCTGATCCCGCAGGGCTTGCCAGCGGTCGAGATCGGCGTCTTTGTAGCCAAGCCATTCGCGGGTGGCGGTGAGCAGCGGCGCGAACTTCTCCACCAGTTCCGGGGTGCGCCGTTCGAGGGCGTAGAGCGAATCTTCCAGGGCATCGATCACCGGCAACAGATGAATCATCCGCCCGCGCAGTTCCTTGGTGTTGCGCACGGTTTGCGGCCGCGCGCCTTCGTGGGGCAACTGGCCGATCATCAGTTCCAGGCTGTTGAAACTGCCGACCATGGCCATGCGCAGGGCGGTGACTTCTTCGGGACTCACGTCGCGGCTGAGGAATTTCAGGCTGTAGGTGGTCGCATCGGCGAACCACTTGCCCACGGCATCGTTGAACACCGGCGCCAGGCGCCGTGGCCAGAACATCGCGCCGACCACGGCAGCGACCGCAATGCCGAGGAAGATCTCTTCAGTCCGCGCTTCCGCCACGTCCCACACCGCCAGCGGGTTATCCACCACCGGCAGGGCGATCAGCGGCAAGGTGTAGCCGGCGAGCATCAGCGCGTAGTTATTGGCGGTGCGCAGATGCAGGGACAGGAACAGCAGAATCCCGGTCCACAGCGCGATGACCACCACCAGCACATACGGACTCTGGACGAACATCGGCACGAACAGCACTGCCGCAGCGGCGCCGAGGAACGTACCGATCGCCCGATACAGCGCCTTGGAACTGGTCGGCCCGAGGAACGGACTGGAAACGATGTACACCGTGGCCATCGCCCAGTACGGACGCGGCATCTGCATCAGCAAGGCGATATACAACGCGATCATCGAGGCCGCGAAAGTACGGATCCCGTAGAACCAGTCCCGGGCCGGAGGAATGCCGGAAAAAAAACCGTTCACGGATGGGTCACCGCTGGCGGACTGGCCGCTTCGAAAGCCCTCAATACTCGAAGCGTAGCTTCCAGATCACTCTGGTCGATGCCTTCGAGCACCTCATTGCGCAGACGCACCAGCTCGCCTTCCACCGCCTGCACCAGTTCGCGGCCGGTGTCGGTCAGGCTCAGGCATTTGGCGCGGCGATCCTGCGGGTCTTCAGTGCGGCAGACGTAGCCGGCGTGGCACAACTGATCGAGCAGCCGCACCAGCGAGGGGCTCTCGATCCCCGCCGCCTGCGCCACCTGCACCTGATGCACACGCTCCCCGAGCCGCCCGATCATCAAGAGCGGGACCGCGCAGGCTTCGGAAATTCCATAGTTGACCAGCGTGGTCTGGCAGATCTTCCGCCAATGCCTGGCGGCCACCACCATGGCACTGCTGATGTTCATCTGGAGAGCGTCGAGGGTATTCGGCACGAAGGAATGCACACACTGTTAGTTTGCTAACTATCAATATCGCATTGGTGGGGAAATTCAGTCAAGTTTTGAAACACATTGGCAGTCACGCGTTAACTCAACGTCGCTTGGCGCTCTCGTAAACATCTCCACGCTCACGCTTACCGACCGCAACTACCGACAACCACCCGCTCTTCGATCACTTGGTAAACCAGACGATAACCGGATGCCTTGAGTTTGATCTTGTAACAGTCAGGCATCCCATGCAGGGAATCAGCTGGATTGCGAGGACGCTCCAGGCGCTCAGCCAGTTTCTTTTTGAATTGATCGCGCAGCGTATGACCCAATTTGTTCCACTCTTTGTGAGCGGAAGGCAGGAATTCGAGCTTATAGGTCATCCAGGCTTACCGGTATGGGAGTCTCATGACTGCGAGAACGAACGATTTCTGCCAACTCGAGATCATCGAGCCGCTCCATCATCGCTTCGTAAACGTCAGCCGGCACCATGTAGCCCATGACCCGGTTGTGATTCAGGACAGCTACCGCTCCTCCGTGCGCGCCGTTGAGCACCGCAGAAGGATTCTTCTTCAGTTCAGAAACACTGACGGCCAGATCGGCCAGCACACTTTGCATAATAAAAGACCTCAATTGAGGTCGTGATTCTGGTCTAAATAATCATCACAGGCAACCGGATGAGTTGACCCAGCTTACGAACGGCAGACTGACAGTTACCCCGCCCGCCCCTTCCTCAACATCACATCCAGCTGATCCACCACCTCCGCCCAATCCGCATCATCGAGAATCTCGTCCCGCAAAAAATCCGCCTGGCTCTTGGTCCAGAAAAACGCGTCGCACAGGTGCAGTTCGGGCCTGAGCGGGGAATGGGCGGCGATGAACTGGTCGATGCTGACCGGGTCGTTGGGCAGGCCGAGTTGTTTGAACAGGGACGGGAGACTGTGGGTCGGGTTTTCCATTGTTCTACTCCTTCGAAGACTCAGTGGATAAAAACATTTCGCGAGCAAACCACATTCCCACAGATTCATTGCAGAACCTGTGGGAGCGAGCCTGCTCGCGATGGGCGTCGGCACAGACGCTGAAAAAACCTACTGACTCAACTCCCGCACCTGCGCATGCGGCACCATTTTCAGGAACTCGGGCATGCTCATGTGCAGCAGGTTGTTGTGGTTGCCGGCCTCCAGGTAAATATCTTTCTGCCGGGTCACCAGCGGGTCGATGACCATGTCCAGGCCATAGGAATCGCCCAGCGGCGGCACCGCGCCGCGCTCGCAGTCATCGAACAGGTGCGCCAGGGTGCTTTCGCGGGTGATCTGCCACTCGCCGCTGGTGCGCACTTTGCTCAGGTCCAGATGGCGGCTGGCGGGCAGCACGGCCATCAGGTAATGCCCGTGGTGGTCGTCGAGGATCACCGATTTGGCCACCCGTTCCGCCGGAATCCCCGAAACCCGCGCCGTTTCCAGGCTGCTGCTCGAGTGCGGATGGGAGACGACGTCGTATTGGCATTGCGCCCGGGTCAGGCTGCTTTGCACTTTTCTTGCCATACGCATGATGCACCTCGGTGCCCGCCGGACGCTGCTCGGCGAGCGATGATGAACGTTGTTCCTGTTCTGGAAAGTCTAGTCGGGCAAGCCGCGAATGAAGGTAAATCCGCCCACTGGCGACGCTGGAAATGATCAGAATTCCTCCGACCGCAGGCTCAACTAGACTGATAAGAGAACCCCATGACTCTCCCGGAGGGTCACGTGAACATCCGTCGCTGTGCGTTTGTCCTGTTGATGCTGCTGAGCGGATCGGCCTGGCCACGGACATCCCGTTGCACGCCATCGACCCCATCGGCCTGTGGCTGATCACCCTGGGCATCGCGTTCCTGATCGCCGAAGCCGCGCTGCCCAATTACGGCGTGATCGGTCTGGGCGGCATCGTCATGTTCGTGATCGGCGCGCTGATCCTGAGCAACGCCGAGCTGCCGGTGCCGATGATGATCGGCCTCGGGCTGGTCAGCGCACTGCTGCTGATCGCGTTGCTGGTTCGAGCCCTGAAGACCCGGCCGCGACACCCGGTCAGCGGCGACGCCGGCCTGGTTGGCAGCGTGACGGCCGTGACCGTCGTAGAGTCGCCGGACACCCGCAATGGCTGGGTGCAATTGCAAGGAGAACGCTGGCAAGTGTCGAGTGCCACACCGCTGCACGCCGGGCAACCGGTGCGGGTAGTCGGGCGCAAGGGCTTGTTGCTGCAAGTGGCCGCGGCTGACGCGGCACCGCTCGGAGAGTGATCATGGGTCTGCAAATCGGTTTTGTCGCGCTGCTGCTGTTGCTCATCGCCCTCGCGGGCTCGACGTTCCGCATCCTGCGTGAATACGAACGCGGCGTGGTGTTCCAGCTCGGGCGCTTCTGGCAGGTCAAGGGGCCGGGGCTGATCCTGTTGATTCCGGTGGTGCAGCAAATGGTCCGGGTCGATCTGCGCACCATTGTTCTCGACGTGCCGCCGCAGGATGTGATCACCCGCGACAACGTCTCGGTCAAGGTCAACGCGGTGCTGTATTTCCGGGTGCTCGATCCGCAGAAAGCGATCATCCAGGTCGAAGACTTCCTGGTGGCCACCAGCCAACTGGCCCAGACCACCCTGCGCGCGGTACTCGGCAAGCATGAACTGGACGAACTGCTGGCCGAGCGCGAACAGTTGAACATCGATATCCAGCAAGTGCTCGATGCCCAGACCGATGCCTGGGGCATCAAAGTCGCGAACGTCGAGATCAAACACGTCGACCTCAACGAATCGATGGTCCGCGCCATCGCCAGACAGGCCGAAGCCGAGCGGGAACGGCGAGCCAAGGTGATCCACGCCGAAGGCGAATTGCAGGCTTCGGAAAAACTCATGCAGGCCGCCGAAATGCTCGGCCGCCAGCCTGGCGCCATGCAATTGCGCTACATGCAGACCCTGAGTTCGATTGCCGGCGACAAGAGCTCGACCATCGTCTTCCCGTTGCCGATCGAATTGCTCAAGGGGATGGCGGATCTGTCGGCCAAGTCGTGATCGCGCGCAAACGCTCCAGCGCTTCGTAAGGTGCTCCCGCGCACCGTTCTACCCGCGCCTGCAACAGTGGAGAGGCTTCGCGGCGTTTGCTTTCGCCATCGGCGACAAACGCCTGTGACGGCTGCTTCGCATGCTGTGCCGAAGCGCTCAGCGCCTGTTCACACTGTTCGGCATTCAGCTGAAAAAACCTCGCCAGCTGTCCTGCCATCGCCTCGGGCAACTCACTGTAATTGACCGGCAACCCGCCGAAATCAGCGCAGTGCAAGCGCGCCGCCTCCAGCAGACGTCCTAGCCTGCGGGCGATGAAATCTTCACGCCCCTCGAATGGCAGGTCGTCGTCCAGCACGCACTCGCCAAGCAGGCCGGGCACCATGTGCATACCCGGGCGACGCAGATGTGAAACGGCGATTTCCAGCGGATCGCGATAGACAAACAACCAAGGCGTATCGGGGAAGCATTCTTGGAGCAACGGCCATTCACCGATGTTCCAGGCGTCGAGCTTGATCACCAGCCGCTGCTCCATCCCGCGCCGGCGCTGGCCGTAGGCCGAGAGCAACCCGGCGATGGCCGCACGGCGTTCGGCGGCCGGCAGATCGCTGCGCAGCAAGGCATCGAGAGGCGGCGGTTCCGAGATCACGATGTGATCGTCGAGGCGGGCGAGCATCTGGCTGATCAGCGTCGAACCACAGCGCGAGGCATGCAGGATGAAGGCGCTCGGCGC
Organism: Pseudomonas sp. 91RF; assembly: GCF_003576265.1. NCBI lineage: Bacteria > Pseudomonadati > Pseudomonadota > Gammaproteobacteria > Pseudomonadales > Pseudomonadaceae > Pseudomonas > Pseudomonas sp. 91RF. Next base: position 74,349 of record NZ_QWFC01000032.1, on the reverse strand, counting down.
CAGGCCGGGGCTGAGCGCCTGCCAATCCATGAGCGCCGACAACGGAGTTTGTCTTCGGAACGCCTGATTGAACGGCAACTGCAGCGCCTGCTCCACCGCTTCGCGAAAAAACGGCTGGTGCAGCGGCGTGTCGCCAAACCAGCACCAGTCCACTTGCCATTGACCGGCACTTTTCCAGATGCGGATCGGCAACCAGCCGTGCAGATTCAGGCTCGCCATTGCTCGTTCCATGACCGGCGTCCGTTGCGCATCGCCGCGTGCAGTTCTTCCCGGGAGAATGGCAAGCCACGCTCGGTGGCCAGCGCCAGAGTCTGGCTGATGAACGCTTCGGGATCGCGCAACGCCTGCAGGGTCGCCGACAACGCGGGATCCGCGACCAGCAGACGCTGAAAACGCTGCAATGCCGAATCTTCGGCATCAGGCCGCGGCGTACTCGGCAAACCGTCGGCAATCATCTGCTCCAGCCAGGCGCCGGGGCGACAGTCGAGGACCAGATGAATGCGTGCCGCGCTGTCGCGATTGTCGACCCGATGCGGTCGCGAAAGATCGAGAAACCAGCACTCGCCCGCCGCCATTGGCATGCGCAATCCATCGAGCCAGAAATCCACGGCGGGCGGGCTGAGCAATGGAATGTGCAACCGCAGGTCGGCGTCCGGCCCGTCGAGATCGTAATCACGATGCTCATGAATCTGTCCGCCAGGCCCGAGTCGCAACAGTCGCGCGCTGACGATCTCAAGAGGCAGATCCTGCAACGCCTGCTGCCAGCGGCGGTCATTCAACCAAAGGGCTCGCTGTACCGGTTCGGCGGTGCCGGGGGACAATTCGGTCAGCGCATCGGCTGCAGAAATCAGCGCCACGCCGCTCCAGTCACCCGCGAAATAGGCCGTGTTGAAATGCCCGCGCCAGGCATCGTTTTCAATCGCCGCCAGCGCCTGCAACAGCAACGGCAGATCCACCGTCACCGGCAGCCGCGAAAACGCCGGCCGGCTCATGTCCTGGGCAACACCGCGGATTCGCCGAGCCAGGTCAGCAAGCGGTCAAGGCAGGCCTCGACCGTCAGCAATCCGGTATCGAGTACCAGCGACGCCTGGGCCGGTGGCTCGTAAGGTGCCGACACGCCGGTAAACCCGGCCAGTTCACCCCGTCGCGCCCGGGCGTAATGCCCTTTCGGATCGCGCTGTTCGCACACCGCCAGCGCGGCGCTGCACCAGACTTCGCGATAGTCATCGCCCAGGCGTTGAGCGAACACCTCGCGCAACTCCACCAGCGGCGCGATCATCGCCAGAATCACGATCTGCCCGTTTTCCACCAGCAACGCCGCCAGTTCACTGGCGCGGCGGATGTTTTCCAGCCGGTCGGCATCGGTGAATCCCAGGTCGCGGTTGAGCCCTACGCGCAAACCATCGCCGTCGAGCACCACACTTTGCTGACCACGACTGAACAACTCGGCATGCAACGCCTGAGCAAGCGTCGATTTGCCCGCCGCCGGCAACCCGGTCAGCAACATCGCCGTGCCGCGATGGCCATTGCGGGCCTCGCGTTGCGCACGGCTGATACTGGCGGTCGGCGCCAGCACATCACTTCGCAGCGGCATGGGCCACCGGCACCGAAATATCCCCCGACGCCCACGCCGCTTCGCGGTTGGCCAGCGCCGTGGCGATCGACTGCACCTCGGTCGACTGCACTTGATCCGGCAGCGGATCGAGCCCCGCACTGGCGAAGATCTGGCCATAGGCATTGCGTAGATCGGCGTAGGACAGGTCACGGCGCAAGTCCGCCTGCAGGTTGTTCAGTTCGCCCTGGATCAGATCCAGTTCGCCGATGCCCGCTGCCTGATGGCGGTTGCGCAACTGACCGACGATTTGCCCGTCGATGTCCGACAGCTGCTGGTTGGTCTTGAACTGACGCAGCGCCTCCTGATAGTTGGCGTTGGCCACGTACAGCTGCGCCAGCACCGCAATCGACATGGCCTGACGGCGCGCGGTGGCGACTTCTTCGCCGGCCTTGGCCACATCGATGGCCGCCGGGGCGGAGATCACGTTGAACAGGTTCCAGGTCACTTTCACGCCGTAGTCGGCCCAGCGGTCATTCACCAGGAACGAGTTGCTGTCGTAGTGCCCGCCGGCGGAAAACTCCAGGCCCGGCAGCATGCGCAACATGGCCTTGCGGGTTTCGGCGGCGCTGATCCGGGTCTGGTAATCCTGCTCGCGCAGTTCCGGGCGGCTGGTCAGGGCTTCCTGCTCCAGTTTGGCGATATCGACCTTGAGTTCCGGGATCTGATAACCGTCGTCGGTGGCCAAGGTCAGGTTGGTGCCCATCGGCAGGTTGATCAGGGTCGCCAGCTCGGTCTTCGCCAGTGACAGCGCGCGGCGCTGCTCTTCCAGTTGCCGGGTGGCTTCGATCAGCGAACGCTGGTAGCCGAGGGACTGCACCGGATCGCCGATGCGCTGCTCGCTCATGCTTTCGCTGTTGCGCCGGGCCGCATCGACCCGCGCCATCAGGCTGTCGATCTGCTTGAGCAGACGTTCGGCCGCCATCGCCCGCCAATAGGCGGAGCGCACGTCCTGAACGATGGTGTTGATCACCTTGCGCCGGCGTTCCTGAACGATCAGACGCTGGTCGCCCTGCTGCTTGGCGTTGATGTAGCTGACACCGAAATCGAGGACGTTCCAGACCATGGTCAGGTCGGCGACGTTGCGGTCGCGGTCCTGGGAGGTCGACGGTTCCAGGGACTGGGTGCCGGTGCGCACGCTCTGACTGCTGGAGGCGCTAACGTTGTTGCGCCCGACGTAACCGGCGTCCAGCGCCATGCGCGGCAGCATGTCGAAACTGGCGAGGTCGAGCTGCCGCTTGGCCAGCGCTTCCTCCATGATCTTCAAGCGCCCTTCGAGGTTGTATTTCACCGCGCGGGCCATGGCCTGGTGCAGGGTCAGCGGACCGCGCAGCGGTTCCTGGCCCTTGTACATGGTTTGCAGGTCAGATTTGGCCCGTTGTTCGCTGACACTGCGTTCGATCGGTTCACTGGTGACTGCACATCCGCTGATCGCCAGCGCCAGCAGGCTGGCGCCGAACAGTTTCTGACTTTTCTTCATCCCTGGATCGCCCCTAGGTCCCGCACATATTGAGTTGTTGTGTGTTGTCAGGCCGGCATTTCGCTGATGCCGACCTGTTGCAGAGCCGCCGCCAGGTTGTCCACCCGGTGCTGCTCGCTTTCCTTGATCTCTTGCAGTTGCTGGCCCAGGGTCGGTGCGCCGAACACACCGCGCAGGCCTTGGGACACGTCGCCGCCCCGGATCGAGTGGCTGTCGAAAGCGTTCAGTGAGTCCCGCTCGGCGGCGCTGTCCTGATTGAACAGGCTCGACAGCGTGCTGATCCCGAACACCCCGCCATCACCACCACCGAATCCAAGGAAGCCATGGCCGGAACCGTCACCGCCGCTGTCGCTGCTGGTGAATACCTGAGCAATGAAGCTTGGGCTCAAGGCACCGTGATTGATGAAGATGTCACCCAGCGGACGAAGGCCGTTGCCGATCACTCGCTGCTCGAACAGCGGTGCAAAGGTCAGCGGGGAACCGAGATCCCCGGTGGGAGGTGCGAAGACGATCGGTTGCAACGGCAGGTTCGGCAGCGGTGGCTGCACGACCGGATCGCTGCTGCGGAACTCCGGATCCGGAGGCACTACGACGAGCGGCGAAGTCGGCGAAATGGCAGGCACCGTGTTGATCACATAATTGCCCGACTGACTGATTCCGCTGCCGCTGTTGCCCGACAGATCGCTGACCCCGGCACTGTTGACGCTGATCGCATTGCTGGCGCTGTTGACGTTGGCATTCGGGGTCAGGGTTGCGGTCCAGGTCTTGCCGCCGTCGCTGCTGCTCAGGTTGGACAGGGTGCCGTTGGCCACGCTGAGGTCCGACAGGTCGAAACCGGTCACCGCTTCATTGAAGGTGATGATCACCTGCGAGGTCTGACCGACGCCCAGATTCGGATTGGCGACCACCACCGTGGCGGTCGGACGCTCACTGTCGAGGGCGTAGTTGTTCGACACCGCCACCGTACTGCCGGCGTTGCCCGCCAGGTCGGTTACGTTGCTGGTATCCAGGGCAATGAAGTTGCTCGGGTCGGTGACATTCGCGGTCGGCGTGAATGTGGCGGTCCAGGTCTTGCCGCCATCGCTGCTGCTCAGGTTGCTCAGGTCACCGTTGGTCACGCTCAGGTCCGACAGGTCGAAATTGCTCACTGCCTCGCTGAAGGTGAAAGTCACCGTGGTGGTCTGGCCGATGCCCAGGTGCGGGTTGGCGACCACGATGTTCACCGTCGGCCGGGTCGCGTCGAGGATGTAGTTGTTGGAGATGGCAATGCTCGCCCCGGCGTTGCCGGCCAGATCCTGGACACCGGCGGTGTCGATCAGAATCAGGTTGGTCGCGTCGTTGACGCCGGCTGTTGGCGTGAAGGTCGCCGTCCAGGTCACGCCGCCGTCGCTGCTGGTCAGGTTCGACAGCGCACCGTTGGCGACACTGATGTCCGACAGATCGAACCCGCTCACCGCCTCGCTGAAGGTAATGGTCACGGTGGTGGTTTCACCGATGCCCAGGCGATTGTCGGCGACCACGATGGTGGCGGTCGGCAGCGCGGTGTCGATGGCGAAGTTGTTTGAGTCGGTCGTACCCACGCCGCTGTTGCCCGACAGGTTGGCCACCCCGGCGTTGTTCAGGGTGATCAGGTTGGTGGCGTCGGTGACATTGGCCGTCGGCGTGAAGGTCGCGGTCCAGGTGATACCGCCGTCGCTGCTGCTGACGTTGGTCAGCGTGCCGTTGGCGATGGTCAGGTCACTGTTGTCGAAACCGCTCACCGCTTCGCTGAAGGTGATGGTCACCAGCGAGGTTTCCCCGGCCCTGAGTGAAGTATCGGCAACCACGATGGTGGCGGTCGGCACCTGGGTATGGATCTGATAGTTGGCCGAACTGGTGGTGCCGGTGCCGGTGTTGCCGGCCAGGTCGGTGATGCCGGTGTTGTTCAGGACAATCAGGTTGGTGAGGTCGGTGATGCCGATGTTCGGCGTGAACGTGGCCGTCCAGGTGATGCCGCCGTCGCTCGACGAGACATTGCTCAAAGTGCCGTTGGCAACGCTCAGGTCGGAATTGTCGAATCCGGTCACCGCTTCGCTGAAGGTGATGGTCACCAGCGAAGTTTCGCCTGGGCGCAGGTCACTGTCGGTCATGACAATGGTCGCCGTCGGCCGCTGACTGTCGACTGCGTAGTTGTTGGAATCGGTGGTGCCGCTGCCGGCGTTACCCGCCAGGTCGGCAATGCCGGTGTTGTCCAGGGTAATGACGTTGGTGGTGTCGGTAATTCCTGCCGCCGGAGTAAACGTCGCGGTCCAGGTGATACCGCCATCGCTGCTGCTCACTGCGCTCAGCGTACCGTTGGCGATGGTAAGGTCGGCGTTGGTGAAACCGGTCACCGCTTCGCTGAAGGTGATGGTCACCAGACTGGTCTGGCCGACGCCGAGTGCCGTGTCGGCGACCACGATGGTGGCGGTCGGACGCTGAGTGTCGATCGAATAATTGTTCGAATCGGTGGTGCCGATGCCGGCGTTGCCCGAGAGGTTTTGAACCCCGGAATTGTCCAGGGTGATCAGGTTGGTCGCGTCGGTAATGTTGCTGGTCGGCGTGAACGTTGCCGTCCAGGTGATACCGCCGTCGCTGCTGCTGACCGCGCTCAGCGTGCCGTTGGCGATGGTCAGGTCGGCGTTGGTGAAGCCGGTGACCGCTTCGCTGAAGGTGATGGTCACCAGCGACGTTTCGCCGATCTTCAGGCTGGGGTCGGACACGATGATGGTCGCGGTCGGCACCACGGTGTCGATGGTGTAGTTGTTGGAGTTGGTCGTGCCACTGCCGGCGTTGCCCGCCAGGTCAGTGATGCCGGTGTTGGCCAAGGTGATCAGGTTGGTGGCGTCGTTGACGCCCACGTTCGGCGTGAAGGTCGCGGTCCAGGTGATGCCGCCGTCGCTGCTGCTGACTGCCGTCAGGGTGCCGTTGGCAACCACGATGTCGGCGTTGCTGAAACCGGTCACCGCTTCACTGAAGGTGAAGGTCACCAGTGTCGTTTCGCCGGCCGTGAGGGTGCTGTCGGCAACCACGATGGTGGCGGTCGGACGCTGGGTATCGATGGCGTAGTTGCCGGAATCGACGGTGCCGTTGCCGGCGTTGCCGGCCAGGTCGGTGACGCCGGTCTGGTCCAGGGTAATGACGTTGGTGGCGTCGGTGATGTTGCTGGTCGGTGTGAACGTCGCCGTCCAGGTGATACCGCCGTCGCTGCTGCTCACCGCGCTCAGCGTGCCGTTGGCAATGGTCAGGTCGGCGTTGGTGAAACCGGTCACCGCCTCGCTGAAGGTGATGGTCACAACCGAGGTTTCGCCGATTTTCAGCGCGTTATCGGACAAGACAACGGTCGCGGTCGGACGCTGAGTGTCGATCGCGTAATTGTTCGAATCGGTGGTGCCGGTACCGGCATTGCCGTTGAGGTCAGCGATGCCGGTATTGTTCAGGGTGATCAGGTTGGTCGCGTCAGTGATGCTGGCGGTCGGCGTAAACGTGGCCGTCCAGGTGATGCCGCCGTCGCTGCTGCTGACCGCTGTCAGTGTGCCATTGACAATGGTCAGGTCGGCATTGGTGAAACCGGTCACCGCTTCGCTGAAGGTGATGGTCACCAGCGAGGTTTCGCCGATTTTCAGGTTGTTGTCGGCCACCACGATGGTCGCGGTCGGCCGCGCGGTGTCGATCGCGTAGTTGTTGGAGTTGGTGGTGCCGCTGCCGGCGTTGCCGGCCAGATCGACGACCCCGGTGTTGTCCAGGGTGACCAGGTTGGTGGTGTCGGTAATGTTGTTGGTCGGCGTGAGCGTGGCGGTCCAGGTGATGCCGCCGTCGCTGCTGCTCAGGCCGGTCAGGGTGCCGTTGGCCACTGTCAGGTCGGCGGTGGTGAAACCGCTGACTGCTTCGCTGAAGGTGATGGTCACCAGCGAGGTTTCGCCCGCCGCCAGATTGCTGTCGGCCACGACAATGGTCGCGGTCGGCCGCACGGTATCGATCACGTAGTTGGGCGAATCCGTGGTGCCGCTGCCGGCGTTGCCCGCCAGGTCGGCGATACCCGTGTTGTCCAGGGAGATCAGGTTGGTGGTGTCGGTGATGCTCGCAGTCGGGGTGAACGTCCCGGTCCAGGTGATGCCACCGTCGCTACTGCTCACCGCGCTGAGCGTGCCGTTGGCGATGGTCAGGTCGGCGTTGGTGAAACCGGTCACCGCTTCGCTGAACGTGAAGGTCACCAGCGAGGTATCGCCGATCTTCAACGCCGTGTCGGACATCACGATGGTCACGGTTGGCCGCGCGGTGTCGATCGCGTAGTTGACGGAACTGGTCGTGCCGACGCCTGCTACACCATCGCTGATCGCGGTCACCCCGGTGTTGTCGAGGGTGATCAGGTTGGTGGCGTCGGTGATGTTGTTGGTCGGGGTGAAGGTCGCGGTCCAGGTGATACCGCCGTCGCTGCTGCTCACGGCTGTCAGCGTGCCGTTGGCAATGGTCAGGTCGGCGTTGGTGAAGCCGGTTACCGCGCGGCTGAAGGTGATGGTCACCAGCGAGGTTTCGCCGATTTTCAGCGCAGTGTCCGACATCACAATGGTCGCAGTCGGCGGCTCTACATAAGCCGTATTGAGGGTGCCGCCGTTGTTGTAGATCGCTGCAAAAGCCAACGGCACGGAGCCCGTCACGCCACCACCCAGCTCTGAGCCCCCGGAGCCGCTGCCGGCCGCGTTACCGCTGATGGCGCTGAAGTTGGAGGCCGTGATCAGTACCGTGCCGCCCTGGTTCCAGATCGCGCCGACACCTCGTCCGCCGTCGCCGCCGTTCAGGTTGTTGCTGCCCTGGCCACTGCCGCCGCCACCACCGCCGCCCGCGCCAATGTTGTTGCTGATGACCGAGGTACCGACGATTTTCAGGGTGCCGGTGGAGGCGTTGTAAATGCCGCCGGCCGCGTTGCCGCCGACGCCGCCGACCTTGTCCCAGCCGGAACCGCCACCGCCGCCGCCAATGGAAATCGTGCCATTGTTCGCGGTGCCGCCATTGCCGCCGTTACTGTAATAGGACACGCCGACACCACCGGCGCCGCCGATGGTGGAACCGCCGCGCCCGCCCATGTGCGTCGCATCGTAGCCACCGCCGTAACCACCGACACCGCCGCTGCCGGCCTGGCCGCCCAGCGTACCGGTGCCCGGCCCGGCCGTACCGCCATGACCGCCACCCTGACCGCCGAGGCCACCGCCACCGCCACCACCGCCGCCGTAGTTGGCGCCCGTGACACCACCGCCGCCGCCACCGCCCGCTGCCGCGTTGCCGGTGACCGAAACGTTGTTCAGCGTGAGGATGCCGGCGTTGAAAATCCCGCCGCCCATGGCCCCGGTCGCGCCGTAGCCGCCATTGCCGCCGTTGCCCGAAACCAGGCCCCGGGTAATCACCAGACCGTCGAGGGTCACGGTGCTGCCGGAAGTGATTTCCACCACCCGGGTCTTGTACTGGCCGTCGAGGGTGACATCGGCGACGCCGTCATTGTTCAGGTCGCCATCGACGGTGATGTTCTTGTTGATCAACAGTTCCGAGGTGAGCTGCACCGTCATGCCGGTGCTGAAGGTCACGATGTCGCCGTTCTGCGCCGACGCCAGCGCTGCCCGCAGCGAGCCGACCCCGGTGTTCGCGTTGTTGGTGGCGGTCCAGGTGGCCAAGCCCCATTGGTATTCACTCATCGACAGGGCCGACAGCACATTGGCGCTCTCGATCTTGCCGGTGGCGATCTCCAGATCCCAGTCGCCGCCCACACCGGTGCGGTTGTTCGACGCCGCCACGTCGCGGCCGGTCAGTTGCGCCAGCGAGTCGACGAAGCTCAGGCCACGGTCACCCTCGGCGGTGTAGCAGCCGTAAATGAGGATGTCGCCACCGACGTTCATGTCCTTGCCGATTTCCGCCAGCACCGCGCTGCGTTGTGCGACGTTGTCCGCCGACAGATAGCTGTTGCCGAGCCACAGGTCACCCGCGTTGCCGTGGGCGATGATCTGCACCGAGCTGACACCCGAATGCTGGTCGAGATACTCGGCGATCTGCTGCAAGCCGTCCTTGCTCGCGTCGAGCTTGACCACTTGCGTGCCGGGGGCGATGCCTTTGAGCAGGCTGTCGGCATCCTTGACCCGGGCATCGACAAACACCACGGTCTGGCCCGGCACGGCGACGGGGCTGGCAGCCGGCGTGGCATCGGCCTGGCCGTGGGTGTCCTTGCTCGCCACCGGATGATCGGCGGTCGGCGCCTTGGCGGCATCGGCAGTGGGATGGCTGTCGGGCTGGGCCGCAGCGGTATCGGCCACGGTGGCCGCGACAGCGCCGTCGAACAGCATGCGCGGTTCCAGCGACATGATCAGCGGCGCAGCCAGCGTCCGTTGGCCCTCGGTTACCCGCGACTTTTGCTTGCTCCACCACATGTTGCTCACCCGGACTCGAACAGTTGTAAACGCATCAATGAAAAACGCCGCGATCAACTGATCGCGGCGTCGGACTTCATACGAATCACATTGGCAGCGCTGGCTGAGCCATCGAGCCAAAAGGACAGATCGGCGTATTGCTTGAACAGGTCCGGCGGCAGAATCGTGCGCCGGGACTGCAGGGCGACCTTGGGTTTGACCTTGTGCAGGCCGGCCACACCCAGGGCCTGGTCGAACTCCGGCGCGTCATAGGCCAGGTGCTCGAAATCGTGCTCGAACCACGGCTCGCCGATGAAGTCGTAGACCAGCCGCAGCACGCGCTCCGGGGCCTGGGTCAGCAAGTCGTAATCGACGATCAGCAGCGAATCGGCGTGCTCGCCGTAATAGGCTTCCTTGAGCGCCGCCCAGGCGAACCCCACCAGGCGGTTGCGCTGGGCCAGGGTTTCGCAGCGGCTGTAGACGGTGTTGCGCTCGACGGCATCGCCGAACAGCTTGGTGTTTTCGTAGGGGTTGGCGCGGTATAGCCGCTCCAGGCTGTCCATCACCCAGGCGACGTTGCGCACGCAGGCGATGACCTTGGCTTTGGGGAACAGATCGCTGATGGCCGGCAGGCGCGAGCTCCACTGCCGGTTGGTGTCGAACACCACCGGTTTGTCGGCCTTGTCGGCGTAGTAGGAATCGAACAGGCCGCGCAGCAGGCGACGGCGCATGTCGGTGTCGATCACCGCGCCGAATTCGCTGCCGGCGCTGCATTGTTCAAGGACACCGGAAAACAGCGCGCCGACCGGGCTGGTCATGCCGGCATGGAAGCGCGGATTCTGCAAAAGGATCGCAGAAAGGAGGGTCGAGCCCGAGCGCGGCAAGCCGGAGATAAAGTGGAACTGCTGCAATCCCTTCACCTTACTTTGTAAGTCCTTTTGTCCGACGAGCGTAGTCCAACAATACCCTTTCGACTAGTAGTGTTTTGACATCAACATAGAGCAAAACGGACTTGTTAGACCATTTTTTATCGCGAACAGTAAGGTGAAGCGTTTAAGTCAATCCCCGTTGGTACGATCGTCCTTTTCCAGAACGAAAAGTCGCGCTTTCGCCCCGCCAGCATTGGACTGCTCACGCAACTGCCAGGTCTTGGGCAGAGGCAGGAACGGGTCCGCGACTTCCGGGTCCAGATCACCGATCAGCCAGACCCGGGAACTGTCCTTCGGCAGATCGGCGAGACGATCCAGATAAACCTCATCGGACACCAGTGTGCCGAAACCGTAATGGTTCGGACGCGTCGAGCGCCCGTCGGCGGCAGGCGGCGTATACAGCCGGATTTGCGCATCCGTGCGGTTGTAGTAGACGTAGCTCAGGTACCAGAGCATGTCGCTGGTGACGATCCGGTCGCCGCTGACGAAGTGGTGGTTGACGTGATCGACCATCACGTTGAACTGGTCATTCGGATCGACCGTGGCGTTGGTGTTCACCCCGACCATTTCGATTCCGACAAACGCCACCAGCACCGCCAGCGCCAATACGCGAACACGGCTGTACAGGCGGTCGATGGCCATCGCCGCCAGCATCGGCAAACCCAATGCATAAGCCGTCAGATAGCGCTCGATGAACACCGGGCTGATGAACGACACCGCGAACACCAGAAACAACGGCACACCGGTATAGAGCGCCAGCAACACGCTGCCATGGTTCACGCTGCGGTCACGGGCGACGGCCACGCCCGCCAGCGCCAGCATGGCCAGCGGCATGCCGCAGAACAGCAGCAGCGGAAGGTGATCGCCCTCGTTCTGGATCAGCCACAGCCAGATCATCGACGGCAGCGAGGACAGGGTCACCGGGTCTTCCCAGCCCACATCGCCACCGACCTTGAGCTCTTCCATGTGTTGCGTCAGATCGAGCAGGTTCGGCAGCCACGGCAGGTAGAGCGCGACAATCGCCAGATTGGCCAGCCACCAGTCCTTGCGCTGGATATGCCGCAGGCGATAACCCGGCAACAGGCGGATCAGCCCCAGGTAAAGCCAATGGCTCAGCGCCGCCAGCACCGCGAAATAGTGGGTGTACAACGCGGCGCTCATCAGCAGCGCATAGATCACCAGATACCGTCGGCGCTGCGGGCGTCTGACCCAGCAGATCAACGCCAGGGTGGTGCCGACCAGCAGCAGGCCGAGCAGCGAGTACATGCGCACTTCCTGGCTGTAGCGCACCGCCGTCGGCAACAGCGCCAGCAGCACCCCGGCGATGATCGCGGCGCGGCGGGTCGCCAGACGATCGACCAGGCACATGCCGAGGCCGACCGTGGCGATGCCGGCCAGGGCACTGAGGCTGCGGATCGACAGGATCCCTTCGCCAAACAGTCCGATCCAGCCGTGCAGCAGCATGAAGTACAACGGCGGATGCACATCGAACGCTGCGTGTTCCCAGATACCGCCCAGCGTATAGCGCGCCAGCAGCAGGCTGGAACCTTCGTCGCCCCAGATCGCAGCGGCGGTCAGGTCATAAAACCGCACGACGGTCGCCAACAGCAAAATCGGTATCAGCCACTGCTGGCGAACCCAGCGCAGCAGACGCCGGACACCGGCATTCGGTGCGGCAAACGGGTCCTGGGTATCCCCCAGCGGAGTCTCTCGACGCGCTTCCATCAACCTTCCCTTACGGTATTCCGAGTAAAAAACAGCGCCATTCATTGCGCACACTGTAGGCCAGAGCCGAAGCCGACGCGCGGCCGCGACGACGTCCGGCAAGTCCGCCGATCCGGGTCTACGCTACGGCTTGGCGTGACCTGCCCGCGCAAATGGAAGGCGTCAGTAAAACGTTTCGACCTGCCCGGCAACACAGGCTAACGCGCGGCGCGCCAACCACATAACAGAAGGATGAGGAACCATGGAAGTCTTTATGGGTACGATTCAACCGTTCGCCTTCAACTTCGCTCCCAGTGGCTGGGCCCTGTGTAATGGACAGATCCTTTCCATTGCGCAATACAACGCGTTGTTTGCGTTGCTGGGCACTTACTACGGCGGCAACGGCACGACCAACTTTCAGTTGCCCAACCTGCAGGGCCGTGTGCCAATGGCCCAGGGCAACGGTCTGGGCCTGACGCCGCGCATCATCGGTCAGGTGGCCGGTACGGAAAGCGTCACCGCCACCATTGCCAACATGCCCAACCACACCCACGCAATGACCGGCCTCACCGCCAACACGGCCTTGTCGCTGGCGGTACCTGCCAGCAATCCGGCGACCGTACCGACTGCCACCAACTCCTACATCGGTGCTTCCGGCGGCGGCCCCGGCTCGGCGAACATCTATTCCGATGCCCAGGGCGCCACGCCGGTGCCACTCAAAGGGGTGACCACCACCGTCACCGGCGACATTTCCTCCACCGGCGGCAGCCAGCCGCTGGGCATCATGAACCCCTTCCTGGTCCTCAACTTCAGCGTTGCCCTGAACGGTCTCTTTCCGTCGCGCAACTGAGCAATCGTCCGGGGGCCCCGAGCCCCCGGACGTTTCGTTTTTTCTCTGGAGTCAGACCATGCTGCAATCGGTTCAGATCGAACACCTCCAGCCATTGCTGGGGCAACAACGCACGCTGCACCTGCCGGATGGCACAGCACTGCCGATTCAACTCGCTCATCTTGAAGAAATCCCGTCGGCGAAAATGCGCCACAGCGAACGCATGCCCTTCTGCCTCGAATTCAACAGCCTGGAGCCGACGGAATTTGTCGACGGTCTGTGCGCACTGGAACTTCCGGAGTTCGGCCGGGTGGAAGATATTTTCGTGTCACGGGTACCTGCGATGGGGCGGGATCCGCAGTTGGGCTATTTCTGCATTTCCTTCAACTGATACCCCTGCAGAATCTTCGCGAAACCTTGTAGGCAAAAGATGTAGGACTAAAGCCAAGGCCTTGTAGGGCGGGCTCTTCAACCGATTTTATTGGGAAACGTCCGACATCATTTCCCGGCTCACCTTGTTAGCGTTGTTCCGAATCCGTCACAGGACGAGGAACAACGGATGTTCAATGCCAACGCACGCTTTCGCCTTACGACCGACGACTTTAAACACGATTTTCAAGTGCTGTCCTTCAGCGGCAGCGAAGCCATCAGCGAACCGTTTGCCTTCAAGGTCGAGCTGGTGGGCACCAGACCGGATGCCGATCTTCCAGGCCTGATGCATCAACAGGCCTTTCTTGCCTTCGATGACCACGGCCACGGCATACACGGACAGATCCAGCACATCGGCCGCGGCAATATCGGCGAACGGTTGACGCGATACAGCCTGACCCTCGCCCCTTGCCTGGCCAATCTGCGCCATCGCGTCAATCAGCGGATTTTCCAGAACCTGAGCGTTGCGCGAATCATCGCGCAGATTCTCGAAGAGCATGGCATCCACGCCGATCGCTACCGGTTCCAGCTCGGCCACCCGTTGCCGGATCGCGAATATTGCGTGCAGTACAACGAGTCCGACCTGCACTTCATCCAGCGTCTGTGCCAGGAAGACGGCTTGCATTACCACTTCCGGCACAGCCGCGACCGGCACCTGCTGGTCTTTGGCGACGACCAGACCGTGTTTCCCCGTCTCTCTTGGCCAACACGCTTTAAACCGCACAACGCCATGGTGGCCGACAGGCCGGTGATCCAGCGATTCGACTATCGGCTCGAAACCCGGCCCAACCACGCCTCCAGCCGCGCCTACGACTTTAAAAAGGCGCGAATGACGCTGGAAGCGGATGCCCACAATCCAGATCGGCACCTCCAGCCCGATCCCGGGGTTTACGAATACCCGGGACGCTACCTCGATCGCGAGCACGGCAAGCAACTGGCCCGGCGAGCCCTGGAAGGTCACCGCGCCGATGGTTGCCTGGGAGAAGGCGACAGCAACGAACCGGCGCTGGTGTCGGGGCATTTTCTGTCACTGACCGAACATCCCGATCCGGCATTCAACGACTTGTGGCTGCTGACCGAAATCCGCCATGAAGGCAAACAACCGCAAGTGCTGGAGGAAACCGCTGATCATGCGTCAGCCGATCCCGAGAAGGACTTCATCCAGGGCTACCGCAACCACTTCACGGCAACGCCCTGGGAGGCTATCCATCGACCGCCGTTGCGCTTTCGCAAACCCCACATCGGTTCGACCCAGACAGCGGTGGTCACCGGCCCGGAAGGCGAAGACATCCATTGCGACCCATACGGCCGGGTCAAGGTGCAGTTCTTCTGGGATCGCGAAGGCCGCCACAACGACAAGAGCAGTTGCTGGCTGCGGGTAGCTTCGGGCTGGGCCGGCAATGCCCACGGCAGCGTGATCGTCCCGCGGGTGGGCATGGAAGTACTGGTGACTTTTCTCCACGGCGATCCCGACCGTCCGGTGATCAGCGGTTGCCTGGCGAACAGCGCCAACCCGGTGCCCTACGAGTTGCCGACGCACAAGACCCGCAGCGTGTTTCGCTCCCGCAGTTCGCCGGGCAGCACGGGCTTCAACGAGTTGATGATCGAAGACCGCGCGGGCCAGGAGCAGATTTACCTGCGCGCCCAGCGCGACCTGCTACAGAAGGTCGAGCACGACAGTCATCTGGACATCGGCAACCAACGCCGGGAAACCATCAGGGGCAACAGCTTCAGCGCGCTGCACGCGGAAGAACACCGCCTCGTCACCGGTCATCGCAAGACCCATCTCAAGGCCAGCGACTACCTGCACGTCGGCGAAAGCAGCCACACACGGGTCGGTCAATCACTGACGACCGAAGCCGCCGGGCAGCTGTGCTTCAGCGCGGGCGAACATCTGGTGCTGGAGGCCGGAAAAAGCATCAGTCTGAAAGTCGGTGGCGAGCATTTTGTCCTCGATCACAGCGGCCTTTTCGGCAGCAGCGACTTGCTGATTGGCGGCGTGCCCGCGCCCTTCCTGCGCGCCCCGCTGTTGCAGCCCGACGGTATTGAAGACCTGTCGGCGCCCGCGCCTTTGCCGCCATTGGTAGCGCCCTCACAACAGGCACTGATGGCCGCCAGCAAAAACCTGGGCGCGGATTTCTGCCCGATCTGCGAAGCCTGCCGTGCGGGTCTGTGCCCGATCCCGGAGGCTGCCGCATGACCGACGCCCTTGTACGACGCTGGCTGATCGAACAACACCGCGCCGGTTGCCTCCTGTGCCTGGTCCTCGACCCGCAGAACGAGCGCGACATGCGCCAGCGCTGGCTGAAGAGCAGCCGTTACGAGCAATACGCCAGCCTCTACAGCGAAACCGCAGTCGCCGAACTGGCCGACACCGGCCCGTTCCTCTTCACCTTCGACCAGCCCGATGACCGCCGTCTCGACGCCCTGCTCGACAGGCCGGACAGCCATTGGGGGTGGTTGGCCAGTCTGGGCAAAGATCAACTGAAGACCTGGGTCCGGCACTTGCAGGAGCGGCTGATCGTCGGCGTCCGTCCGCATCAGGCGCTGTACCGCTTTCACGACAACCGGGTGCTGACCCGGGCGCTGGAGCATCTGCCGGTCGAGGCTTTGCCGGCGTATCTCGGGCCGGCGATCAGCGTTTGCCATTGGCAGGGCTCGCACTGGCAGATAACCGACAACCCCGCACCGGGCAGCTACCCCGTGCCGGACACGCCGCCGTGGCTGCAACTGCCGATGCCTGACGAACAAGCCATGGAGATTCGCCTGGCCAATGCCCACCGCTTTCTGCTGGCCGGGCATGTGCAGGCTTACTCCGCGCTGGCGTGTGTTCAGGATCCGCAAATCTGGCTCCGTGAACGACTGACCCAGGCCCAAGCCTGGGGCTGGCTGGCACCGGAGCGGCTGGAGTTTCTGCTGATCCACAACCTGCAAACACCGAATCCCGCGCCCCATTGGCAAGCCCGACCGGACGAAACGCCGGATGACCACTTTGATCGGGTTTACCAGCTATCGAAGCACTGGAACGGGGAGACGCCCTCATGAAGGCTCATCTAAAAAGCCTCGGTCTGATCGGATGTTTCGCGGCACTGGGAGGCTGCAGGACCGAACTGCCGAATGCATTCACCTTCACAGCTGAATTGCCACCAGGTTTTACCTATAAGGCTATCGTCGAGTACACACCCGCCAAGGGCGAAACGTGCAGCGTGCCGGACCGCAGAAAGACAGTCTCAGCACACAATCAGAAGTGGCGTGAACGGTATGAACCAACCTTTGAAATCCCTATTCGCCGGACGATCAGTGGCTGCCAGATGGCGATACGCAGAATCAGCCTCGATATCAATTCGGTCTATGGAAAATCTCGCGGCGACTTCAGTGCAGACAGTGCCGTAGTCGCCGTACTTCCTGATATCGAGGAACGCTACAAAAACAGCTTCGACAGCCGGGGCGAAAGCACCTTCCATGGCCAATGCCAGTGGCTATTTCGCACCTCGGGCAAGCCGAGAATCCTGCGAAAAATACTCGACTGCAAGGAAACCGATGCTCTGGGTACGCCAGAGCCGGGGCGCCCGTTTGCGGCATACACCCACGATCAACTTCCGGGCAAAACCGTGAGGATGAAGATCAAGTTAGCAAGGGAAGAACAACCTTACGTCAGAGACACATGGGTCAAGTTTCCAAATGGCTGGAAACGATGCTTGGGCGACAACTTCGAGGATCAGTACGCCTTTTGTTACGGCAACTACACCGACTTCAGCACTTTCACCATGCCGGATGGCCAGGTCTGCACTATTTATCCGGGTTGCACGGAATAAGGAGATTTCGCCATGACGTCTTTGGAAAAGGATCTGTACTCACCCGCGCTGACCTCCCTGAAAAACAGACTCGCGCGACGTGGAGCAACTTTGGGCTGCTGCCTCGTCTTCATCGCAGGCTGTAAGAGCGAGCCGCCCAACACCTTCAAATTCACAGCCGATCTGCCACCGGGATTTGCCTATGTGGCAGCGGTTTACTACGTACCCGAGAAAGGCCAGACCTGCACCGTCGACAGACGCGACAACCTTGCCCCGGTGTTCAACAGCAAGTGGCGCACGGACTACAAGCCGGATGCCGAAATCACGATTCGCAAGACGGTTAAAGGGTGTCCGTTGGTAATCAGCAGGATCGCGCTGGAGATCAACGCGAGTTACTACAAAGCACGGGGAGATTTTGGGGGTGACGAAGGCATGGTCTTTTTGGGAAACGATATAGAGGAGCAGTACAAAGGCACTTTCAATGACGCAGGTGAAAGTACTTTTTACGGACAATGTGAATGGTGGTTCCGGACAGCTGGCGCACAACGCCGCATCGTCAAGATTCTTGATTGCAAAACAACTGATGCCCAAGGAGAGCGTGGGAAAGGAAAGACTTATTCTGCTTTCGGCCTCGACCAACTGCCGGGCAAAACCATAAAGATGAAGATCAAATTGGCGGCGGATGAGCAACCAGCCATCAGGGATACCTGGGTAAAAACTCCAAACGGCTGGAAACGATGCATGGGTGACAACTTTGAGGATCAGTACGCCTTTTGTTACGGCAACTACACCGACTTCAGCACTTTCACCATGCCGGATGGCCAAGTCTGCACCATTTATCCGGGTTGCATGGAATAAGGAGATTTCACCATGACATCATTGGAAAAGGATCTTCAATCTCCGTTGGGCAGTCGCAAGCTGACATGTCCTGCAAGTGGAAAATGGACTAGTTTCCAACTCATCGACGAGTTCTGCTCGGGTGAGCCCTACGCAGGGTTGGCTTATATCGTCACCGACTCGGAAGGCCATAAATACAAGGGCCGCTTGGACGCTGCGGGCAAGGGCAGAGTAGACAACCACTTTGCAGGGCCAATTTCGCTGCTGTTTGATCAAGCGTACGAAGGAAAGGAAAAGCTCTACTCATATTTGCAAAGCAGACCAAATTACCCCCTGAAAATCACCGAACTTCAGGTCCGAGCCGAGGCAACCCGCTACCTGAACCCAAATGCCACCCGCAGGCGCGAACGTCCGGAAATCGCAGACGGTGCGGACTACTTTCAAGTCGAAGTCCGTCATCTTGTCAGGCATGCCTCGCACCTGCCGCCCGAGGTTTATCGCGATTACCCCCTCGATTCCGGGTGCGCTGCAATCATGCGCGAACATGGAAAACTTGGCGTAGCGCTGATGCCGCAACGTCACACGGTTCTTGAAGTGCGCCCGCTACGCGCGTTGCGGCCGATGTTATCCACAGCTCCGGCATTCTGTGCACTCAACCTGTACCAGCTCGCATTGATGGCGACCCTGAGCTACTGCCCTTTCGGCCAGGAACCCAAAGTCCCTTCCGCCGATACCAGATCCGTTGAATTTCCACTGCAACCCAGCGTCGGCAACTGGTTCGGCGATGCACTGGCCAAAGGGGAGGAACTGTGGAAAGTCGACAACGCTCAGACCAAAGCCTATTACCCGCTCTACGAGGATGTTTCGTACTCAAGAAGGCTAGAGATCATCCCGTTTGACCCGAACCTCTATGCAGTCAACAGGTACACGCCTGAACGGGATCCGGAACACCCAGCCAGCGTCCACTTCCTTGATGACATCGGTAATAGAGACAGCACCGACACCCAAGCCTTCATCACCCACAACGACGAACTGATCCTGATCGCTGTGCGCGGCACTGCCGAGATAATCGCCGACGGCCTACGTGATGCCGACGCCCTTCAAGTGCCGTTTGAGGAAGGCGACGGCCAGGTACATCGAGGATTTTATGAAGCAGCGCAGAAAGCCTATGACTTCACCGTCAAATACCTAGAAAAGTTCTACACCGGCCAAAACCTCCTGATCTGCGGCCACAGCCTGGGAGGTGCGATCACATTACTGCTCTCGGAAATGCTGCGCCGAAGAGCCGGGTTCAACTACAACATCCAGCTCTACACCTACGGCGCCCCCCCGCGCCGGCGACGCGGATTTCGTGAAGGGCGCAGCCGATCTCGTGCATCACCGCATGGTCAACCACAACGACCCGGTGCCCAGCGTGCCCGGCAGCTGGATGAACACCAAGGCCGACATCTACGGCACCGGGGCGGCGCTGACGTTCGTCAATGTGCCGGTGGGGCTGTCGGTGTTCGTCGCCGGCATCACCAACTGGACCGGGGAAGCCTACGACCACCACGGCAACCTGCGGCACGCCATGCCGGTGGAGTTCGGGCGTCAGCAGGTGTCTTCGATCCTGTGGGAGCCGGGTTGCGACACCATCACCCAGCACGCCGCGTGCGACGTGGCGATCCGGCAGCGGCACGGTTTGCCGGATCGCCCGACGTTGCTCAAACAGATTTTCGACGCCGGGCACCACTCGATGACCGGCGCGTACATTCCGGCGTGCTGGGCGGTGTTGCGGCGTTGGCAGGAGGCCCAGGAAACAAACCGTTCGCTGGTCACCGAACGGGAGTTTGCTGTGGTGGAGTCGGCCCTGGAGCGCATCACCCACCAATTGCGCACCCGGCGCAACAACCTGCCGGGGCGCCCGGACAGTTACGTGCGCACTCAGTCCAGCACCCTTGAGGCGCTTAATCGTGAAGTCGAGAAAATCCGCGTAACACGAGAGCGCCTGGCAATCCTTCACCATCGACGCATCACGACTCAGGACGTTTACGGACAACTGGCAGAACAACCGGAACGACTGGCCGAAAGCCTCTCGCGCTGGCAGCTGCACCCGGAAAACACTGCAGCCGAACAGCTCGCCATGGCGCCGGACACCGCCGAAGATGACCCGCTGCTGGCGACGCTCTACGGCCACAAGATCGGCGCGCCGCACACTTTCGATATCAACTCGATCATCTGACTCAACCCTGTGGATACCACACCAGACGCTCCGCCGCCGGATTGCGCTCTTCCACGGCAAACCCCAGCGCCAGGTAATGCTGGCGTGCGTGGGGATTGTTGGCCCAGACCACCGTCGCCACCGGGCAACGCACTTGCTGCGCGGCTTTTTGTACGCCTTGCAGCACGGTTCGTCCATAGCCCTTGCCCCGGGCCTGCGGGATGAAGGCGATGTACAACACACGGATTTCATTGGGGCCGAAATCGGTGCTCAGCGCGCCAATGGCCGTGCCGAGTTTCTCCACGACGTAGTGCATGGCATTGGGATGGTTTTCACCCATGCCCTGCTCCTGCACCTGAAACTGCTGGGCAACGATTTGCTGCACCTGTTCCTGCTCGCCGTCGATCCATTGCAGATCCGGCCGCGCCGATTGATACAGGCTTTGCAGAAAGGGGCCGTCAGTCGCCCGCGAAGGCCGCACCACCAATCCGTCCGCTGCCAGGTTTTCCGTCATCTCCACGCTCCCTAGAAACCGCTTTCCCTGACCCCCAGCGCCGCCAGCCGACGCCAGGCCACGCCGAGCACCGATTCGCCGCTGCCCTGCAGAACCACCACGCCACGCAACGGCTGTACCGGCGTCGGTGGCTGATCCAGCGTAGTCAATCGCGCGCCGTATTGCGCCTGCACCGGTTCCGCTCGTTGCTGTTGATCGCGGCGCACGGCAATCGGCCCGTGATGGTCGGACGTCAGGGCTTCCTGATCGACATAGGCCACGCCATTGGTATCGATTTCATCGAGTTTCACGGTGATCGCCGGGTGCATCGGGTCATCGGCGATAAACCGCCCGGTGGCCCCCGGTTTGACCCGCCACAGTTCGGCTTCGGCCACATAACCACGCAGTCGCGAGCCATCCTCGACCACTCGCGCCAGCGCATCCTTGGTCGATAGCCAGCGACCCGGCGTCAGGTTCGGCAACAAGTCGCGCACAGTCCCGGCGTGGGGCGCCCGCAGCAGCAGGCGTTCGCGTCGGGCGCTCAGGCCTCGGTACTCCGCCACGGCTTCGGCGAGGCGCTGTTCGACGATGCCGGCGTCGGCGGCGGTTTCGCTGCGACCGGCCTGACGGCGCATCAGCAATTGTTGAATCTGGATTTCCCGGCGGACGATGGCCTGCCGCGAATCGAGGTCCGGCGATTCCAGTTCGATCAACACGTCGCCCTGCGCAACTTTCTGGCCGTCCGTGACTTTCACCGTTTTGACCCGCGCCGCCACCGGCGCATGCAGCGCGCTGGCCCGACCGCCCTCAAGCATCGTCGGCAGCTCGACCGCGCTGCGCCACGGCACGATCAGCACCAGCAGCAGACCGAGCACCGCCAGGCTGCTGAGCAACACCCGGGGGCCGTGGGCCTGTTCGCGGCGGCTCCACCACTGGCGCCACTCACTCATGATCGGCAAAAAAATGAACCACACCAGCTCCACCAGCATCAGGAAGATCCCCAAAACCTTGAAGAACAGGTGATAGACCGCCAGCGCGATCCCGAAAAACAACGCCGCACGCCATAACCACGAGCCATACCCCCAGATCAGCAAACGCCGCTGCATCGCCGGCGACCAAGGCTCCGGCGCCGGTGCGCCATAGCCGAACAAGAACTCACGCAGGCGCCAGCGGCAAAAGGCAAAGGCCCGACCCTGAAGGTTGTCGACCTCCCACAGATCGCTGAGCAGAAAGTAGCCATCGAAACGCATGAACGGGTTGAGATTGACCACCAGTGTGGTGATCCAGGTCGCACTGGCGAGCATGAACGCCGCCGTGCGCGCCGGACCGTCAGGCAGCAGTGACCAGACCAACAACGCGATGCAGGCCAGCAGTAATTCCGCCAGCACCCCGCCGGCTCCGATCAGCAGCCGCGCACGTCGGTCATTGACCCGCCAGGCATCGCTGACATCGGTGTAGAACATCGGCAGCAAGACCATGAACGCCACGCCCATGCTCTGCACCCGACACCCGGCGCGCTTGGCCATGAACGCGTGGCCGAACTCGTGGCAGAGCTTGGCGAAGAACAGCGCCACACCGAACGAAATCGCCCCGCCGAGGCTGAACAGGTGCGGGAAGGTGCCGACGAAGCGCTGCCAGTCCCGCGAGACCAGAAACACCCCGAGCCCCAGGGTCGCCGGAAAACCGTAGCGCAGAATCCTTGGCCCGAAGCGCTGCAGCCACGGCCACGCCCGATTGAGAAAAGCATCCGGGCGCCACAATGGAATGCGGAAAAACAGATATTGATGGAGCAGGATTTTCCACAGGCTCTGGCGTTGCGCGAGGGCCTTGAGCTGATAGCTGGCGCGTTGCTGATCGTCGAGGGCGCTGATCAGGTCATGCCCACGCAGAAACGTCAGCAGTTGTTCCAGCTCGACGCCGTCCAGTGGCAAGCCCGGTTCGCGGTTGGCGGCGCGCAGCACTTGCTCGGGATCGCCCAGCGACCAGTGACGCAACAGGCGCATCGCCGCCGTGCCGAGTTTGAAATAGCGCCCGCGCACAGGGTCGGCCAGGGTCCAGCGTGGCGAACCGTCCAGCGCCGGCGCCGCGGGCGACAATTGCAGGTCGGCACGCAGGCTCGGCAGGTTCATTTACAGGCCCACGCTCTGACGCAGACCGGCCAATGGGCGGCGCAGCAGATACAGCGCCAGCGGCGCGCGATCACCGAAAATCTTCGCCGTGCCGCGCAGGCCGATACGCGGCGGTGCATCGGTAAAATTCGCATCCAGCCGATAGGCCAGTTGGCCGCCGGCGGTGGGCTGCGCTTCATAGGCCGAACGCTCGAGTCGGGCGACGTGGCGTTGCAGCGGATCGCTGTCGAGGAACAGCGCAATATCGGCGCCCGGCTCCAGCGAAATCGCATCGCCCACCGCCAGTTCAATGCGCAATTCGGCCTGGTTCGGGTCGGCGATTTCCATCAGCCGTTCACCGGTCTGCACCGGTTTGCCGGTCCAGCGCTCGGCGTCGGCGAACACCGCAATGCCGTCGCGCTCGGCGCGCACTTCGCTGCGGTTGAGCAGTTCCCGGGCGTAATCCCGCTCGGCGCGTTTCTGCTCGACGCGGGCGGCCAGCA
Organism: Pseudomonas sp. 91RF; assembly: GCF_003576265.1. Lineage (NCBI taxonomy): Bacteria > Pseudomonadati > Pseudomonadota > Gammaproteobacteria > Pseudomonadales > Pseudomonadaceae > Pseudomonas > Pseudomonas sp. 91RF. The sequence goes on along the minus strand of NZ_QWFC01000032.1, from coordinate 51,021 downwards.
GATCCACCCGTGAGCTGGATTCGGCGTCGGCGAATGCACGTTGGGAGTTGGCTTTGAGTTCGGCTTCGGCCACACCGAGCGCACGCTCGGCGACATCGGCCTGGGCTTTGAGGGTGGTGCTTTCGAAACGCAGCAGCAGATCGCCGGACTTCACGTTCTGATTGGGTTTGACCAGAAACTCGGCGATCACCCCGTCCAGCGGCGCCGCCACCACACGTCCACCCAAGGGCACCACTTCGGCCGGAGCCAGCACCGACTGGCGCACCGGAATCAACAAACCGAGCAGCAGCACAGCGACCAGCGCCACCTGGCGTTTGCGGGTCCAGCGCAGCCGCCACGGCTTGCGCGGTTGCAGGGCCAGCCAGGCGTGGCTGTAGGTGTCGCCCAATTGAGACAACAGCACCTGTTCGGAAGGGTTCCACGGCACGTCACGGGCCAGCCACAAGCCGCCAAACACCTGACCTTCGCGGTCGATCAGCGGCAGCCAGAACACCTGCAGTGCCGACAGGCTGCGCCAGTCGCTCTGGATCGATTCGCCGACCATCTCCGGCGAAATTACCCGCGCCACCTTCAGCACATCCTGCTTGAACAGTTGCGCCACGGCCTGCTCGACGAACGCCACGAACGGCGCATTCGGCTCCACCGCGCTGACACCGGTCACGGCCTGCACCTTGCCGGCGATCAGTAGCGCCGCATGGCGATAGCCGAACAGCGGCTGCCCGTCATTGACCAGGCTGTAGGCCAGTTGCGATGCATCGCGGGCGGCGCGGGTCTGCCGTTCCAGATCGAGAAACCGCGCGAACACCTGCTCGGCGGCGCCGCTGACCGGGGCGTTCATTTAAGCTCCGGAAAACGCGCGGTGCCGCTCATGCCGGCGAGCAGGCCTTTGGCTTCAGGGAGTGTGGCGACCAGCAACAGCGTCTGGCTGCCCTCATCGATCCGCGCGCCAAGGCGTTTGACCGTGGCGTCGATGGGCTGGCCGGTTTCATCGGGAACGAAACTGAAGGTCTGGCCGGGCTTGAGCTTGGCCATCCAGCGCGACGGCACCAGCAGATGGATTTCCAGGGTACGGTTGTCGACCACATCGAGCAGCGGCGCCCCGGCCGACACGCTTTCGTAGCGTTGCACCTTGCGCTCGACCACTTGCCCGTCGAACGGCGCGACCACGCTGCAGCGTTTGACCTGGACTTGATAAACCTGAGATTGCGCCTGGGTCTCGCTGACCTTGGCCTCGGCCCGGGCCACTTCGAAACGCCCGACGGAATTGAGCGCCGCCAGTTGCCGGTTGTGCGCCAGCTCTTCGCCGGCGCCACGGCTGGCGGCTTCCGCGGCGTTCAACTGGGCCTGATAGGCCGAACAGTCGAACTTCGCCAGGGTATCGCCCTTCTTGAACGACTCGCCCTCGCTGAACGGCAACTCGACAATCCGCCCGGACAACTCGCTGGCCAGCGTCGCCTGATCACGCGCCCGCAACACACCCCGTGCTTCGCTGCTGGCCGAGGCATTGGCGGCCCCAGCGTTATCCTGCAGCGGATCGTCTGGCACAGGCGTTTGCGCCTGAACTGCACACGTTACAAAGGTCAATCCGACAACCCAACCACGAAAACGCCGCATAACCGTTACTCCCTGACGGATGAGCGGAGTCTACGACAGCGGGGTTTAGCGTCAAGCGAAAGGCCATCATTCGTCTCGAGGCGGGCGCTTTCGTCACTTACAAATTTTAGGGAAGTTTCCTACGCATCTTTCCAAAGGGCCGTTATTGCCGATTTATCGTTCGTTGCTTACTCTCACCGCACTCAACCCCGTACGTAGCGATTCAGTTCGCTGGCAGTTGGGGTAAAGAAACCGGCCTCGGCCGGTTTTTTTATTTTTTGCGCTCATCCACTCAACGCTGCGCCATCTCCCCCACCGGATACACCGACTCCCATCCCCCACCCAACGCCCGGTACAGCCCGACCATCGCCAGTGAAACGCCGGTGGAGCTTTCCACCCATTGTTCCTGGGTGGCGAGCAATGCGCCTTGTACGGTCAGGACGTTGACGAAGTCGGCCACGCCTTCGACATATTGCTGTTGCGCGGTGCGCAGGGCGATCTGGTTCTGGCGCACGGCTTCGGCGAGGCTGTCGCGGCGGCGCTGGCTGGCGTTGTAGGCGGTCAACTGGTCGTCGATCTCGTGCCAGGCGCGCAGCACGGTCTGTTGATAACCAATGGCCGCTTCCTGCTGCTGGGCTTCGCGCAGTTGCAGCACGCCGCGCAGGCGGCCGCCGTCGAACAGCGGCAGGCTGAATTGCGGGCCGATGCCGAAGGCGCGCGAACCCCAGGAACCGAAATCACTGAGCTGCATGGCTTGCGAGCCGAGGTTGCCGGACAGGGTGATGCGCGGATAGAAATCGCCCTTGGCCACGCCAATGTTGGCAGTGGCGGCATGCAACCGGGCTTCGGCCTGGCGGATGTCCGGACGGCGCTCGGCCAGTTGCGACGGCAGGCCGATGGCGACTTGCGGTGGCGATTGTGGCACTGGCGCGTCTGTGGATAACGCTTTGGCCAACGCCTGCGGCGGCTCGCCCATCAACAGGCTGATGGCGTTGATCAGTTGCGCCTGACGTTGCTCCAGCGCCGGCAGCCTCGATTCGATAGCCGCCACTTGCGCGGCCGCTTCGGCCACGTCGAGATCGGTGGCCACGCCGTCGTTGAGGCGCAGTTGCGAGAGTTTCAGGCTGTGCCGCGCGACATCAAGGTTCTGCTCGGTGACCGCGCGGGTGTTCTGCACGCCGCGCAACTGGATGTAGTTCTGCGCGGTGTCCGCGAGTACCGCCAGCAAGACACCGCGACGGTCGTTTTCCGCCACTTCGAGATTGGCATCGGCGGCTTCGGTTTCCCGGCGCACACGGCCCCAGAAGTCCAGCTCCCAGGAAGCAGAGAAACCGGCATCCCACAGGTTGAAGGCGGAATCGCCGTTGTGCCCGGACGGGTCGTTCAAACCTTCACCGCTGTTGCGTTTGCGGGCATAACTGCCGGTGGCAGCAGTTGTCGGATAACGGTCGGCAGTGATCACCTGACGTGCAGCGCGACTTTGTTGCAGGCGGCTGCTGGCCAGTTTCAGGTCGAGGTTGCTGCTCACGGCGCGCTGGGTCAGGGCTGAAAGCTGCGCGTCGTGGAAGACTTCCCACCAGCGCTCGTTCAGGGGTTCGCTGACAGCCTGGCTGGGTGCGGATTTGCCGGGTTTGGCCCACTCGGCAATCTGCGTGGCTTCGGGCTTCTGGAAGTCCGGGCCGACGGTGCAGGCCGCCAGCGCCGAAAGGCTCAGGACAATCGTCATGGACTGGACACGATTCATCGCTGCGTCACCTCACGCACCGATGTCGCCGAGCTTTTGGTATCAATGCTCGCTTCCACCGACATGCCCACACGCAGGCGTTCGGCCAGTGGCTGGCCCGGTTCCAGCAGGATCTTCACCGGAATCCGTTGCACGACTTTGGTGAAGTTGCCGGTGGCGTTGTCCGGTTTGACGGCGGCAAAGGTAACGCCGGTGGCCGGGGCGATGCTTTCGACGCGACCGCTCAGGGCTTCGCCGCCGAGACTGTCGACCCGAACGACAACATCCTGTCCCGGTTGCACATCGGTGAGTTGAGTTTCCTGAAAATTGGCGACTACATAGGCCTGCTTCAACGGCACCACCGCCAGCAGCTTGCTGCCCGGCGTCACATAGGCGCCGACCCGCACGGCACGCTCGCCGATCATGCCGTCCTGAGGCGCAGTGATGCGCGTGTAGGACAGCTCGAAACTGGCGATTTCCAGTGCCGCCTGCGCCTGTTTCAGGCTGCCTTCGGCGGCATCGCGCTGCGCCGTCAGAATCTCGACCTGTTTGCGTTCCGCCGCCAGTTTTGCCGTGGCGGTGTCAAGCCGCGCAGTCGCCTGATCGATGCGGGTACGTGCCTGTTGCGCGTTCTGCACGGTGCCGGCACCGACGCCGGCCAGATGGTTGTAGCGGTTCAATTCCTGCTGGGCGAAGGCCATTTCAGCCTTGGCCGAGACCACCGACGCCTGCGCCTGAGCGATCACCGAGGTCTGCCGCTCCAGGGTGGCCTTGGCGTTTTGCAATTGAGCCCGGGCAACCACGGTGTGCGCATCGGCGGCTTCGGCGGCGGCGCGCAGGTCGCGGTCATCGATCAGCGCCAGCAATTGCCCGGCCTTGACCTGCTGGTTGTCTTCCACCAGCACTTCTTTGATGAACCCTGCCACACGCGGTACTACCAAGGTGAAGTCGGCGGAGACGAACGCGTCGTTGGTGTTCTGCTGGGTACGCTTGCCGAACAGGCCGGGCATCGCCAGATACACCAGCACGCCGACAGCCAGCGCGGCCGCCACGGCCACCGCGAGTTTTTGCTTTGCTTGAGTCGTCATAAAAAACCTTCTGTTCCAGTCAGGTTGGCGCGCGTGGCGGATAGATCCGCGTCGGCAGCCAGAAAATCAGCAGGATCAGCGCCACCGCGACGCCGGCCATGCACAGATAAAGATCCGAAGAGGTCAGCACCACCGCCTGTTCGTGCAGGCGATGGGCGAGGCCGGGGTCGTTGCTTGCGGCCAGCGGCGAGTTGCCGAGGCGATCGACCAGCATCGTCGAGTGAAAATGCAGGCGTGCGGTGGTCAACGCCTCGATGACCCCGGTGGCGACCACCGCCGCCAGGCCTTTCACGGTGTTGAACCAGGCCGAAGCGAACGGGCCGTCCTGGGGCTGGATGCTGCCGGTCGACAGCATCAGCAACGGCAGCACCGCCATTGGCTGACCGAAAATCTGCAGCCATTGCAGGACGTAGAAATTGTCGCGAATCCACACCGAAGTCAGCTGCGACCCGCCCAGGCAGGACAGCACCAACATGCTCAGCCCGATCCCGAGCACCCAGCGGCAATCGACCCAGCGCAGATTGCACAGCGCCGCCACCAGCGGTAGCGCGATCAGTTGCGGCAACGCCGCCAGCAGCATGATCGGCGCGGTCTGTACCGGCCGGTAACCCTGTACCTGAGCCAGATAACTCGATGGAATCAGCACCACCGCCAGCAACACCACCAGCACCCCGGCCAACGTCATCAACGCGAACGACAGGTTGCGGATGCCGAGCATCTGCAACTTGAAAAACGGAATCGGCTGCGACCATTCATGGATCATAAACGCCACCAGCAGCAGCGAACCGGCACCCAGCAGCGCGCAAATCAGATTCGACTCGAACCAGTCCAGACGATTGCCCTGCAACAGACCGATCACCAGCATGCAGATCGCCGGAAATCCCAGCAGCAGGCCTTTCCAGTTGAAGGTCTTGAGACGCTCCAGCCGCAGCGGATCCTGAGGGATGCCGTACGCCACCATCGCCATGGCGATCAGGCACGGCACGATGATTTGCCAGAACGTCCATTGCCAGCCGACGTATTCGGTCCACAACCCGGCCAGCGGTGTACCGAGGCCTGGGCCAAATGTGGCGGTCAGGGCGTAACCGGCGAGGCCGTAAAGCTTGAAGTTGGCTGGCAGAAACCGCAGCGCAACGGTCATCAGCATCGGCGGCAGCGCACCGCCGGCCAGGCCTTGCAGGATGCGCATCAGCAGCAGGCTTTCGTAGTTCGGGGCGAACGGGCAGAGCACCCCGAGCAGAGTGAATAGACCGATTGCACACAGAGTGAAGCGGCGCAGGGAAAAGGTCACCGAGCACCACGGCGCAAACGCCATGGCCGCCACCGAGGTCGCGGTGTAGCTGGCGACCAGCCAGGTGCCTTCGTCGTAGCCGATGCTCAGGGCGCCGCGAATGTCGGCCAGGGCGACCTTGGTCACCATTTCGTTGAGACCCGACACCAGCACCGCCAGCAGCACGCCGACCAGACCGATGATGATGCGCGCCCCGAACACCGGGGGCGCGGCGGCCATCGGGGCGGCAGCGGCAATCGGCGCCGTGACCGTCAGGGATGTCATGCAGGCAAACTCCGGAGGGAAAAATACCGGAGCATGGTAGTAGGGTTTAGTGCTGACGAAAATTGACTTCTCGGCAGTTTATAAGTGCATCAGACGCAACTCTCAGGGCTGTGCCGCCAGCCAGGTTTCGTCGCAGCAGGTCTTGAGGGTTTCCCGCAGCCAGCGGTGGGCCGGATCCTTGTCGAAACGCGGGTGCCAGGCCTGGGTCAGCATCAGCGTCGGCAGCGGGATCGGCAGATCGAACGAGCGCAGTTTCAAACCCAGCCGTCGCACACTGAGCAGCGCTTCCTTGGGCACCGGCAGGATCAGGTCGGAGTCCGGCAGGGCGAACATTGCCGCGTGGAAACTCGGTGCGATCACCGCGACTCGCCGCTCCAGGCCCAGAGCATTCAGCGCAGTGTCGATAGGCCCCCGGGCGATGCCCCGGCGAGACATGCTGATATGGGAAAACCCGGCATAGCGTTCGGCTGTTATCTCGCCATCCAACAGCGGATGGTCCTCGCGCACCAGACCGACGAAGTGGGTGGAAAACAGGTTCTGCACTTTGACTTCCGGGGTCACCGGACGCGTGTTGCTGACACTCAGGTCGATGCGCCCTTCGCGCAAGGCTTCATCGTCACCGTCACCTTCGGGGACGAAGCGCAACTCACAGTGCGGTGCCAGTTGATCGAGGGTGTCGAACAGCTTGCCGCCGTACACGCCAACGAAAAAGTCGTTGGCGCGAATGCTGAAGCGTCGGCGCAGAGTGCCCAGTTCCACTGCATCCGCCGAGCGAAACAGCAACGCCGCCTGCTCGACCACATCGCGCACCTGCTCGCGCAATTCCAGCGCCTTGGGCGTCGGCACCAGTCCCCGGCCGGCACGTACCAGAATCGGATCGCCGATGGCTTCGCGGATCCGTGTCAGCGTGCGGCTCATGGCCGCCGGGCTGAGGTTCATCCGCCGCGCGGCGCCGACCACGCTGCCCTCGTCGAGCAAGGCGTCGAGGGCGACCAACAGGTTCATGTCCGGGAGTTGCATGCTGAGCACTCGTGACCGATCAGGATTGATTCGCACGCAATGCTAGCAGATCAGAAAATCAGCGCTGCATGCCCCAGCGCTTCACCGTCACCCGCTCCAGCGTGTCGAACACCAGGTTCTCCACCAGTAGACCGATAAGAATCACCACGGCCAGACCGGCAAACACCTTGTCGGTGTACAGCTCGTTGCGGTTCTGGAAGATGTACCAGCCCAGACCACCCTTGCCGCTGGTGGCGCCGAATACCAGCTCGGCGGCAATCAGGGTGCGCCAGGCAAAGGCCCAGCCGATTTTCAGCCCGGCGAGGATCGACGGCAGCGCTGCCGGAATCAGGATGAACAGCACAAAGCGCATGCCCTTCAGACCGTAATTACGCCCGGCCATGCGCAGGGTCTCCGAGACGCCGAGAAACCCGGCATACGTGTTCAGCGCCAGTGCCCAGAGCACCGAATGCACCAGCACGAAAATCAGACTGTTCTGGCCCAGGCCGAACCACAGCAACGCCAGCGGCAACAGCGCAATCGCCGGCAGCGGGTTGAACATCGAGGTCAGCGTACTCAACAAGTCCCGACCAAACTGAGTCGAGACCGCCAGCGTGGTCAAGGCGAAGGCCAGGACGATGCCGATCAGGTAACCCTTGAGCAACACCACCAGCGAATCCACACCTTGCCCAGCAGTTCGCCGCTGAGCAGGCCGTCATACAGTGCGTGGCTGGTCTGCAAAAAGCTCGGTAGCAGCAGATCGTTGTTCTGCACCCGGGCGACCACCTCCCAGAGCACCGCGAGCAAAATCAGGATCAGGCTTTTACGCAGCCAGCCTTGTTGCCACAGGCGCTGGCCCAGCGGCAATTCGCGCTCCACCGGGACGCTGGTCAGCGGTCGCAGATGGTTTTCGAATTCTTGACGTACGGATGATGAATGGCTCATCGGGCAATCCTCCAAGCGGCTCAATAAGCGATGCGGATATCAGTGAAATCCAGTTCGCGCTCGGTTTCCGGCGACTGGCCCTCATCGAACAGCAAACGGTGAATGCGCCGCGCCGATTCCTGAAACGCCACGCCGCCAAGGCTGTGCAGATCGTATTGATGGCTGTGCACTTCCGCCCTCACCCGCCCCGGATGCGGCGACAGCAGCAGGATCCGATTGCCCACCACCAGCGCTTCTTCAATCGAGTGAGTGACGAACAGCAAGGTGAAACGCACCTCCTCCCAGAGCAGCAGCAATTCCTCCTGCATCTTGCGCCGGGTCAGGGCGTCCAGCGCGGCGAACGGTTCGTCCATCAGCAGGATTTTCGGCTGCATCGCCAGCGCCCGGGCAATCGCCACCCGCGCTTTCATGCCGCCGGACAAGGTGTGCGGATAAGCATCGGCGAACGCCGCCAGACCGACCTTTTCCAGGTAATGCAGCGCACGCTCTTCGGCTTCCTTTTTCTTCAGCGTGCGCGAAGCCAGCAGCGGAAACATCACGTTCTGTTTGACGGTTTTCCAAGGTGGCAGCTGATCGAACTCCTGAAACACCACGATCCGGTCCGGCCCCGGCGCGTCGACGCGCTGGCCCTGCAGACGGATCTCGCCCTCGCACGGCGCAATAAACCCGGCGACGGCTTTGAGCAAGGTCGACTTGCCGCAGCCGGACGGGCCGAGCAGCACGAAGCGATCCTGTTGATCGACTTCGAAACTGACCTGATGGGTGGCGCGCACGACGCGCTGCGGGGTGCGGTATTCGAGGCTGACCTGGTCGACCGCCAGCAGCGCCTGCGCCGTGGCGATCGGGTTGCTGGCCGCGTGGCCTTGCAAAGGGGCGTTCATGTCGATCAGCTCCCTTGCAGCGGTTTGGCGTCCTGGAAGAAGTAGTCCTTCCACGATTCAGGCTTGTTCTTGATCGCACCGACGCGGTAGAGGAATTCGGCGAGCGGGTAAGTGTTTTTCGGCGTGACGCTGAATTCGAACTGCGGGTTGTCGATGATTTTCAGCAGCTCGGCACGGTCGATCTTGGCCTTGGTCACGCGGATATAGGTGTCCGCCGCCGCGCCTTTATCGTTCTGCGCAAATTGCGCGGCTTCGGTCAGCGCTTCAACGAACGCCTTGTAGGTCTTCGGGTTGTCGTTGCGGAATTTCTCGGTGGCGAACAGCACGGTCGGCGAGTTCGGCCCGAGCACGTCATAGGAGTTGAGCACCACGTGCACGTTCGGGTTCTGCAGCGCCTGATCCTGGAACGGCGGGTTGGAGAAATGCCCGGTCAGCTCGGTGCCGCCGGCGATCAACGCGGCGGTGGCGTCCGGATGCGGAACGGCGATGGTGTACTTGTCGAGGCGATTGAATTCCTTGTCGCCCCACTGCTTGGCCGCCGCGTATTGCAGGAAGCGCGACTGTACGGAGACGCCAACTGCCGGCACCGCAATGCGGTCCTTCTCGGTGAAGTCGGCGATGGTTTTGACCTTGGGGTTGTTGCTGACGAGGTAGTACGGGAAGTTGCCCAGCGAGGCCACGGCCTTGACGTTCTGCTTGCCGTGGGTGCGGTCCCAGATGGTCAGCAGCGGCCCGACGCCGGCGCCGGCAATATCGATGGAGCCTGAAAGTAGCGCATCGTTGACCGCCGCGCCGCCGGACAATTGAGTCCAGTCGACCTTGATGTCGAGGCCTTCCTGCTTGCCGTACTTCTCGATCAGTCCCTGATCGCGCACCACATTGAGCAATAAATAGACAATGCCGAACTGTTCGGCGATGCGGATTTCACCTTCGGCGTGCGCCACGGTCGGCGCCACCAGGCTGCCGGCGATCAGGCTGAAACCGAGGCCGATGGCCGCCGCCAGCGGCGCAAATGGAAGACGTTTTGACATGATCGGATCTCCGGCAAATCAGAAAGGCGCGTCGCCCTGGATGGTGGTGCGATACAACTTGCGGCGCAGGTGCGCAGGGCAGCCGGCGGCAAGGTGGATCAGCGAACGGTTGTCCCAGAACACCAAGTCGTGGGGCTGCCATTGATGGCGATAGATGTTCTGCGGCAGCACGCTGTGGGCGTAGAGCTCGTCGAGCAGTTGTTTGCTCTCGTCTTCCGGCAGGCCGACGATGCGGGTGGTGAAGCCTTCGCTGACGAACAACGCCTTGCGGCCGTTTTCCGGGTGGGTGCGGACTACCGGGTGCACGACCTCGGCGACTTGAGCCAGTTGCTCCGGGGTCAGGGTCGGGCGCCAGTTGCCTTCGAATTTGGTTTCGCTGTAGCGCGCGGTGTAGGAATGCGCCGCCGAGCGGCCTTCGACGGCTTTGCGCAGCGCGTCGGGCAGGCTGTCCCAGGCTTTGTGCATGTCGGCGAACAGGGTGTCGCCGCCTTCGGACGGCAGCTCCTGGGCGTGCAGCATCGAGCCGAGGCTCGGCAGCTCTTTATAGGAGAGGTCCGAGTGCCAGAACTTGCCGGCGTCGCCGAGGCCGATGTTCTGGCCGTTCTCGACGATGTTGGAAACGATCAGGATTTCCGGGTGATTGGCCAGCAGGAACTGCTTGAGCACGTGGATCTGCAACACGCCGAAGCGGCGGCTGAAGTCGATCTGCTGTTGCGGGGTGATGCGCTGGTCGCGGAACACCACGACATGGTAATCGAGGTGCGCGCGGTGAATGCGGGCGAAGTCCTCGTCGTTGACCGGACGGGTCAGGTCGAGGCCGATGATTTCGGCACCGACGGCACCGCTGAACGGGCGGATTTCGAAGGTTTGCGGCGCGGCAGTCGCGGCGCTTGGGGTAGCAGTAGCTGCGGACATCAATCAATCTCCCACGCACGGCGCGCTCAAGGGCGCGCGCGTCGATCAGAAACTCACGCTGGATTGCGTGTGGGTTCGTGTCGTGCGGCGCGCCGATTGGTCGGCAGGTACGCAGAAGGCTGACTTTATAGCTATAAGAAGCTTAATTTAAATACCGTTAGCGAATAACGATATGGCGATTGCTTAGGAATGGACTGGACGGTGAGTGACCATTTGTGTCACTTCTGGACGGAATATGTTGTTCCGACAGACGCCTTCGCGAGCAGGCTCGCTCCCACGATGGACCTGAGTCGAACACAAATTTTGCGTTCACTGAAGATCAAATGTGGGAGCGAGCCTGCTCGCGATGAGGTCATCAGCCTCGAAATAGAATCAACGTTCGTGCAGCGCCTCGGCCCGCGCCCGGATGATCGGCTTGAGCAGGTAGCTCAGCACGGTCTTCTTGCCGGTGATGATGTCCACCGACGCCACCATCCCAGGGATGATCAGCAACGGCTTCTCGTCAGTGCCGAGATGGCTGCGCTCGGTGCGCAGCTTGATGATGTAGTAGGTGGTTTTCTTGTCTTCGTCGGTGATGGTGTCGGCACCGATCTGTTCGAGTTTGGCCTTGAGACCACCGTAAATGGTGTAGTCATAGGCGGTGAATTTCACCGTCGCATCCTGCCCAGGATGCAGGAACGCGATGTCCTGCGGGCGGATCTTCGCTTCGACCAGCAAGGTGTCGTCCAGCGGCACGATTTCCAGCAGGTCGCTGCCCGGCTGGATCACGCCGCCGATGGTGTTGACCAGCATCTTGTTGACGATGCCCCGTACCGGCGAGGTGACGAGCGTACGGCTGACCCGGTCTTCCAGCGCCTTGCCGGTGGCCTGGGCCTTGTTCAGGTCGGTGCGCGCCTCGTTGAGCTGGGTCAGGGCGTCGCTGCGGAACTTGCCACGAGTCTCGTCGATCTTGCGCTGTACTTCCTTGATCGCCGATTCGGCACGGGGGATCGCCAGGGTGGTGGCGTCGAGCTGGCCACGGGTTTCCACTTCGGCACGCTTGAGTCGCAGCACTTCCACCGGCGACACCGCCCCCTGGGCCACCAGCGGCTCGGACATGTTGATTTCCTGGCGTTGCAGGCCCAATTGCTGGCGGTACTGCGCCTGCTTCGAGGTAAATTCGCGCAGTTCTTGCTGGCGCTGGATCAACTGCTCTTGCAAGCCACCGACTTCGTCGTGCAGTTGCTGACGACGGCTGACGTACAGCGACTCTTCGCTTTTTGCCTGACCCGGCACGGCTTTAAGCACATCCTCGGGGAAATTCAGCGGCCGGTCATCGACCTCGGCGCTCAAGCGCTCGACCCGCAGCAGCATCGACAGGCGATCGGCTTCGGTTTCGCCGACGTTGGAGGCGAAACGCGTGTCGTCCAGACGAACCAGCGGTGCGCCGGCCTCGACGATCTGGCCTTCCTTGACGAACAGCTCGGAGACGATACCGCCCTCGAGGTTCTGGATTTTCTGGATCTTCGACGATGGAATCGCCTTGCCGTCGCCCTTGGTCACTTCGTCGATCACCGCGAAGTTGGCCCACAGCATCAGGAACACGAAGAAACCGATGATCGCCCAGATCGTCAGCCGCACCACGCGTGGCGCGTCCTCGATCAAGGCCTTGTTGACCTCCGGCAGCGGCTGGCCCTGCAAAGAGGCAGAGCCCTTGAAGTAGCGACGGATCGAATCCTTGAAACCCGACTTAAGCAACACTGATCTGCCCCTTCTTCAACGCTTCCATCACGGCGGCTTTCGGGCCATCGGCGAGAATCTGTCCACGGTCGACCACCAGCAGGCGATCCACCAGCGACAGCAGTGATGCCCGGTGCGTCACAAGCACCACGGTCTTGTTTTCAACGACTGCAGCCAGGCGTTGCTTGAGGCGTTCTTCGCCGGTGTTGTCCATGGCGCTGGTCGGTTCGTCGAGCAGCAGGATCGGCGGATTGAGCAGCAGCGCCCGGGCCAGGGCGACGTTCTGCCGCTGGCCGCCGGACAGGTTCTGCCCGCGCTCGCCGACTTGCAGTTCATAACCCTGCGGGTGCAGGCGGGCGAATTCATGCACGCCGGCCAGTTCGGCGGCTTGCAGCACCAGCTCGTCCTCGACGTACCGGGCGCCGGAAATCAGGTTGTCGCGCAGGGTGCCGGCCAGCAGCTGGATGTCCTGCGGCACGTAGCCGATGTTGTAGCGCAGCTCGCTGACGTCGATCTGGCGGATGTCGACGCCGTCCACCAGCAACGCGCCGTCGTCCGGTTGATACAGACCCACCAGCAGTTTGGCCAGCGAACTCTTGCCCGAGCCGCTGCGGCCGATGATGCCGATCTTCTCGCCGGGACGGATCACCAGGTTGATGTTCTTCAGCGCCGGGTTCTGTTGATCGGGGTAGGTGAAGTTGAGCTGACGGCATTCGATCGCACCTTGCAGCACCTTGCGGCTCAGCGGGCGTTCTTCGAAATTGCGCTCCTGTGGCAGCTCCATCATCTGGTCGACCGAAGTCATGGTCACCCGCGCCTGCTGGTAACGGGTCAGCAGACCGGACAACGACGCCAGCGGGCTCAGTGCGCGGCCACTGAGCATGTAGCAGGCGATCAGGCCGCCCATGCTCAGGTTGCCGGCGATGATCTGGTACACGCCGAAGACGATCATGATCACCCCGGCCAGTTGCTGGATCAGCAGGGTGATATTCATCGCCAGACCAGAAAGCATTTTCACCCGCAGCTCTAGGCGGCTGAGGGTGCCGATGGTCTGCTCCCACTGGTACTGGCGTTCACTTTCGGCGTTGTTGACCTTCACCGCGTCGAGGCCGGCGAGGGTTTCGATCAGGCTCGACTGACGCTCGGCACCCAGCGCCATGGTGCGCTCCATGGTGGCCACCAGCGGCTTCTGCAACGCATAGCCGATCAGCAGGGCAATCGGGAAGGCCAGCACCGGAATCCACACCAGATGCCCGCCAAGAATGGCGATGACGATGAAGATCAGAATGGTGAACGGCAAATCGATCAGACTGGTCAGGGTCAGCGAGGCGAGGAAGTCGCGCAGGCTCTGGAACTCGTGGATGTTCTGGGCAAAGCTGCCGACCCGCGCCGGGCGGTACTTCATGGCCATGCCGACGATGCGCTCGAACAGCGTGGCGGAGATGATCAGGTCGGTTTTCTTGCCGGCCAGATCCAGGCACAGGCTGCGCAGGCTCTTGAGGATCAGGTCGAACAGGTAGGCGCCGGTGATGCCCAGTGCAAGCACCCACAGGGTCGCCTCGGCCTGGTTCGGCACCACGCGGTCGTAGACGTTCATCACGAACAGCGGGGCTGCCATGGCGATGATATTGATCAGGAAACTGGCGGCGATGGCGTCGGCATATAGCCAGCGCGAACGCTTGAGGGTGTCGCGGAACCACGAGCGTGCACGCGGGATCAACGTGCCGTGGTTGACGTCGAATTTGTGCTGGGGCTGGGCGAAGAACACTTTGCCGAGGTAGTCGTCGGCCAGCAGCTCACGGTTGACGAGAGACTCGCCGCCATCGCTTTCGCTGAGCAGCACCCGAGCTTCGTTCTCTCCCTGCCAGCCGAGCAGGACGGCACTGCGGCCATCCTTGAGCAGCAACAGCGCCGGCATGGCGATGGCCGGAATCTCTTCCAGCTTGCGTTGCAGCACCCGCCCCTGCAGCCCGGCGCGCGCCGCCGCACGGGGCAGCAGTTCGACACTCAGGCGTTGCTTGGGCAGCGGCAGACCGGTGGTCAGCATCGCCGCGCTGGCGGGTTTCTGGTGCAGCATGCAAAGGGCGAGCAGACCATCCAGTAACGGATCGTCGTGCAACGCGCGTGGATCATGACTGAGATGAACTCGACTGACTTCTGATTCCACGCTCGACACTCTTTAACAGTTGAAAAGGGACAACTCAATTCATCCCGGGCAGTTGAACCTTGGGCTTCACGTCGTTCTGCACAACGGATGCCATCGGTGCGACCACTCCCTGGCTCTTGAGCAACTCGCCCATGGTCGCCTTGATTCGGTATTGAGTAAATAACTGAATGTTCTTGATCTCGGCCAGACGGCGCGAAGCGGTGAACAGTTCGTTTTCACTGTCGAGCAAATCCAGCAGGGTTCGTTCGCCAAGGCTGAACTGACGCTGGTACGCGGTACGCACTGCGGTGCTGTGGTCAACGTACTGCTGAGCGATCGGCACCTGGGCATTGGCGTTGTTCAAGGCGTTCCAGGCCAGGCCCAGTTCTTCGTTCAACTGGCGCAGGGCGTTGTTGCGGATGTCCAGCGCCTGGTTCGACAGGTAGGACTTGGATTCCAGATCCGCTTTGTTGCTGCCACCGGAATACAGGTTGAAGCGCATGCGCAGCATGGCCTGCCATTCATTGCTGTGACCGTTCTGGCCGTCGAGGTCGTTGTCGGCGGTGCGGCCCAGCTCGGCGTCGAAGCGCGGATAGAAGGTCGACTTGGCGGTTTCGTACTGCTTCTCGGCAGCGGCGATGTCGGACTCGGCCGAACGCAGGATCGGGCTGTTTTCCAGCATCTGCGCGCGGGCCTCATTGAGGTTGGCCGGCATCATCGCCATGAACGGCGCCGGACGCTCCAGTTGATCGGGCATCTGGCCGACGGCGCTGAGGAAGTTGGTTTCCGAGTCGGCCAGGTTGGTCTGCTCAGTGATCAGGTTGTTGCGGGCCTGGGCCATCCGCGCTTCGGCCTGGTCAAGGTCGGCACCGCTGCCGACGCCACGCTGGGTGCGCAACTGGATCTGATCGTAGATGCGCTGGTGGCTCTTGAGGTTTTCCTCGGCCAGGCGCACGAATTCGCGGCGGGTCAGCACATCCAGATAAACCTGGGCCACGGTCAGCGCGGTGCGCTCGGAGGTGCCAAGCAAGGCATAGGCGCGAGAGTTGACGGTGGCTTGTTGACGCCCGACTTCGCTGGACGTCGCAAAACCGTCAAAAACCATTTGCGACAGTCGCACACTCGACTCGCCACGGTTCAGGGTTTCCCAGTGATTGCCGCCGCCGTTGGCACGGGTGGTGACGCTGTCTGTGCCTTCACGGCCATAACCGCCGAGCAGATCGACCTTGGGCAGGTATCCACCTTTGGCAGCCTTTAACTGATAATCCGCAGCCAATCGACTGTTGACCCCTGCCTGGATTTCCGGATGGACATCCAGTGCCTGTTGCATGGCTTCCGGTAAGGATTGTGCTTGAGCAAAAGACGCGGCGAGAGCGAAAGGTAGAGCCTTGAACAGGGGCGAACGCATGGTAAGGAATTCCCAAAACTTCTTGTCGTGAATCACAGCAAATAAGGGTGCTGCGTCGGATGATGGCAACCGGAATGACCGTATGTCGGAAAGTTTAAAACCGGAACTGGATCACATGCTCAAGGGCAAGTCGCCGCGTAAATATCAATGTGACATTAGTGGGGCGATTGTTTAGGATGGCATCCATAAGGTCAATAGTTTGGCATAAAGTTAATAGCGAAAGATTCTAGCCAAAATATTGACGAAGATCAGCGTCAAACTTGATTCACATTTTTTAAAAAGTACGTCCAGACTGAATCGGCGCAGAAAAGCCATCAGGTCTATGGAAGTCAACTGAACGTGACACCCGGAGAGTCTTCAATGAGCAGTGTTGTGGCCATCGTCAAAAGCATTGTCGGTCAGGTTTTCGTGGTGTCCCCAGAGGGCGTCCGTCGCGTACTCGTTGAAGGCGACCGTCTGTTCGCCGGCGATCAGGTCGATACCGGCGTCTCTGGCGCGGTATCCCTGGAACTGGCTGATGGCCGCACCCTCGATCTGGGTCGTGACACTCAATGGAGCGCCGACACTCCGGACTCCGTCACCGACCTTGCCGAGGCCACTGCACAAGCTGCACCGTCCGTTGAAGAACTGCAGCAAGCCATTGCCGCCGGCGTCGACCCGACCACCGCCCTTGAGGCAGCAGCCGCCGGCCCGACCGCCGCTGGTACAGGCGGTGCCGCCGGGGGCGGTCACAGCTTCGTGATGCTCGATGCGACCGCTGGCCGCGTCGATCCGACCATCGGCTTCCCGACTGCGGGCATCAACTCCGGCGGTCAAGCCGCACAGAACATCACCGGAGGCCAGAACACCGACACTAACGCCAACGCCCTGCGCGACTCGACCCTGAGCCTCAGCGCCACGCCGACCATCACCGAAGCGGGCGGCGTGCTGGTGTACACCGCGACCCTGACCCAGGCGCCGCTGACCGACCTGACTATCACCCTGTCCAATGGCGCGGTGATCGTGATTCCGGCAGGTTCCACCACCGGTACGGTCAACGTGCCGCTGGCCCCGAATGACACGGTCTACAACGACCCGACCCAGATCAACGTGACCGTCACCGGTACCACCGGCGGCAACGGCATTACCGTCACCGTGCCGACCACGCCGGCCGTGACCCAGGTCACCGACACCATCGACACCACCACCGTCACCCTGACGGCGGGCAGCAGCGTCACCGAAGGTGGCCAGATCACCTACACCGCGACCCTGACCAACCCGGCCCAGACGCCGGTCACCGTCACCCTGTCGAACGGCTCGACCATCACCATCGGCGCCGGCCAGACCACCGGCACCGTCAACGTGCCAACCGCGCCGAATGACGTCTATAACAACGGCAGCACCGTCACCACCACCATCACCGGTGCCACGGGCGGCAACTTCGAGAATCTGGTGCCGAACCCGACGCCGGCCGTCACCAATATCGTCGATTCGGTCGACACCACCAACCTGACCCTGACTGCGACCGGCACTGTGGTCGAGGGTGGCCAGATCATCTATACCGCGACGTTGACCAACCCGGCCCAGACGCCGGTGACCGTCACTCTGTCGAACGGCTCGACCATCACCATCGAAGCCGGCAAGACCAGCGGCAGCGTCAACGTTCCGACCGCGCCGAATGACGTCTACAACAACGGTGGCACCGTCAGCACCACGATTACTGGCGCTACCGGCGGCAACTTCGAGAATCTGGTGCCGAACACGACGCCGGCGACCACCACGGTCACCGACTCCATCGACACCACCAACCTGTCGCTGAGCGCCACCGGTTCCGTGGCTGAAGGCGGTTCGATCGTCTACACCGCGACCCTGACCAACCCGGCCGGCACGCCGGTGACCGTGACGTTGAGCAACGGCGCCGTCATCACCATTGAAGCGGGCAAGACCACCGGTACCGTGACCGTTCCGGCACCAGCCGATGACGTTTATAAGGACGCAGGCAAAGTCGAAGTCAGCATTACCGGCACCACCGGCGGCAATTTCGAGAACCTGGTGCCGAGCACCGTTCCGGCCGTGACCGAAGTCACTGACACCATCGACACCACCACGGTGAAACTCACCGCGACCGAAACCGCAGCCGAAGGCGGCACCGTTACCTACACCGCCACCGTTGGCGCGCCGGTGACCGGTTCGCCAGTGACCGTGACCCTGGCCAACGGTCAGCAGATCACCATCGAAGTCGGCAAGACTACCGGCACCGTAACCACCACCGCGCCGAATGACGCACTGACCGGCAATCCGCCCCTGACCAACTCGATCACTGGCGTGACCGGCGGCAACTACGAAAACCTCGTAGCCGACAAGACCCCGGTTTCGACCACGGTCACCGACACCGTCGACACCACCGACCTGACCCTGAGCGCCACTGGCTCCGTGGCCGAGGGCGGTTCGATCGTCTACACCGCGACCCTGACCAATGCCGCTGGCTCGCCAGTCACCGTGACCCTGTCCAATGGCGCGGTGATCACCATCGAAGCCGGCAAGACCACCGGCACCGTGACCGTTCCGGCACCGGCCGATGACGTCTACAAGGATGCCGGCAAGGTCGAAGTCACTATCAAGGATGCATCCGGCGGCAACTTCGAGAACCTCGTTCCGAGCACTGTCCCGGCGGTTACCGAAGTGACCGATACCATCGACACTTCGACCGTGAAGCTGACCGCTGACACCTCGGTCGCTGAAGGCGGCACCGTTACTTACACCGCCACCGTTGGCGCACCGGTGACCGGCTCCCCGGTCACCGTGACCCTGGCCAACGGTCAGACCATCACCATCGAAGTCGGCAAGACCACCGGCACCGTGACCACCACCGCACCTAACGATGCGCTGAACGGCCATGCACCGCTGACCAACTCGATCACTGACGTGAGCGGCGGCAATTACGAGAACCTGGTCGCCGACAAGACCCCGGTTTCGACCACGGTCACCGATACCGTCGACACCACCAACCTGTCGCTGACCGCGACCGGTACCGTGGCCGAGGGCGGTTCGATTGTTTACACCGCGACTCTGACCAACCCGGCTGGCACGCCGGTGACCGTGACCTTGAGCAATGGCTCGGTCATCACCATCGAAGCTGGCAAAACCACTGGTACCGTGACCGTTCCGGCTCCGGCTGATGACGTCTACAAAGACGCCGGCAAGGTTGAAGTCACTATCACCAATACCGCTGGCGGCAACTTCGAAAACCTGGTGCCGAGCACCGTTCCGGCCGTGACCGAAGTCACTGACACCATCGACACCACCACGGTCAAACTGACTGCGACCGAGTCGGCAGCTGAAGGTGGCACTGTCACTTATACCGCTACCGTCGGTGCCCCGGTGACCGGATCGCCGGTAACCGTGACCCTGGCCAATGGTCAGCAAATCACCATCGAAGTCGGCAAGACCACCGGTACCGTCACTACCACTGCGCCGAATGACGCGCTGAACGGCCACGAACCGTTGAGCAATTCGATCACTGACGTGAGCGGCGGCAACTACGAAAACCTCGTGGCCGACAAGACACCGGTTTCGACCACGGTTACCGACACCGTCGACACCACCAATCTGACTCTGAGCGCCACTGGCTCCGTGGCCGAGGGTGGTTCGATCGTCTACACCGCCACCCTGACCAACCCGGCCGGCACTCCGGTCACCGTGACGTTGAGCAACGGCTCGGTCATCACCATCGAGGCCGGCAAAACCACTGGCACCGTGACTGTTCCTGCTCCGGCCGATGACGTCTACAAGGACGCCGGCAAGGTCGAAGTGACCATCAAGGATGCGTCCGGCGGCAACTTCGAGAATCTGGTGCCGAGCACCGTTCCAGCCGTCACCGAAGTCACTGACACCATCGACACCACCACGGTGAAGCTCACCGCGACGGAGTCGGCAGCAGAAGGCGGCACTGTCACTTATACCGCTACCGTTGGTGCGCCAGTGACCGGATCGCCGGTGACCGTGACCCTGGCCAATGGTCAGCAAATCACCATCGAAGTCGGCAAGACCACCGGCACCGTCACCACCACCGCACCGAACGATGCGTTGAACGGTCATGAACCGCTGACCAACGCGATTACTGACGTAAGCGGCGGTAATTACGAAAACCTCGTGGCCGACAAAACCCCGGTCAGCACCACCGTGACTGACACCGTCGACACCACCAACCTGACCCTGAGCGCCACTGGCTCCGTGGCCGAGGGCGGTTCGATTGTCTACACCGCGACTCTGACCAACCCTGCGGGCACCCCGGTGACCGTGACTTTGAGCAACGGCTCGGTCATCACCATCGAGGCCGGCAAAACCACTGGCACCGTGACTGTTCCTGCACCGGCCGATGACGTCTACAAAGACGCCGGCAAGGTCGAAGTCACCATCAAGGACGCGTCCGGCGGCAACTTCGAAAACCTTGTTCCAAGCACCGTCCCGGCTGTCACTGAAGTGACTGACACCATCGATACCTCGACGGTGAAGCTGAGCGCTGATACATCGGTGGCCGAGGGCGGCACTGTCACCTACACCGCGACGGTCAGTGCGCCTGTAACCGGTTCGCCAGTGACTGTCACTTTGGCCAACGGCCAGACCATCACCATCGAAGTCGGCAAGACCACCGGCACCGTGACCACCACCGCACCGAACGATGCACTGAACGGTCATGAACCGTTGAACAACTCGATCACCAGCGTGAGTGGCGGCAACTACGAAAACCTCGTCGCCGATAAAACGCCGGTCAGCACCACCGTGACCGACACCGTCGACACCACCAATTTGACTTTGAGCGCTACCGGTACCGTGGCCGAGGGCGGTTCGATTGTTTACACCGCCACGCTGACCAACCCTGCCGGCACCCCGGTGACCGTGACCTTGAGCAACGGCTCCGTCATCACCATTGAAGCAGGCAAAACCACCGGCACCGTGACTGTTCCGGCTCCTGCGGACGACGTCTACAAGGACGCGGGCAAAGTCGAAGTGACCATCAAGGATGCAACCGGTGGCAACTTCGAAAACCTGGTACCGAGCACTGTTCCAGCGGTTACCGAAGTCACCGACACCATCGACACCACCACGGTCAAACTGACTGCGACCGAGTCGGCGGCTGAAGGCGGCACCGTCACTTACACCGCCACTGTTGGCGCACCGGTGACGGGTTCTCCGGTTACCGTGACCCTGGCCAATGGTCAGCAAATCACCATCGAGGTCGGCAAGACCACCGGCACCGTGACCACCACTGCACCGAACGACGCGCTGAACGGTCACGAACCGCTGACCAACTCGATCACCGGCGTGAGCGGTGGCAACTACGAGAATCTCGTTGCCGACAAGACCCCGGTTTCGACCACGGTTACCGACACCGTCGACACCACCAATCTGACTCTGAGCGCCACTGGCTCCGTGGCCGAGGGTGGTTCGATCGTCTACACCGCCACCCTGACCAACCCGGCCGGCACTCCGGTCACCGTGACGTTGAGCAACGGCTCGGTCATCACCATCGAGGCCGGCAAAACCACCGGTACAGTGACTGTTCCTGCACCGGCCGATGACGTCTACAAAGACGCCGGCAAGGTTGAAGTCACGATCAAGGACGCGTCCGGCGGCAACTTCGAGAACCTGGTGCCGAGCACCGTTCCCGCCGTGACCGAAGTCACTGACACCATCGACACCACCACGGTCAAACTGACCGCGACCGAATCCGCAGCTGAAGGTGGCACCGTCACCTACACCGCGACTGTGGGCGCACCTGTGACCGGCTCGCCAGTCACCGTAACCCTGTCCAACGGTCAGCAAATCACCATCGAAGTCGGCAAGACCACCGGCACCGTGACCACCACCGCACCTAACGATGCGCTGAACGGCCATGCACCGCTGACCAACGCGATTACCGACGTAAGCGGCGGCAACTACGAGAACCTGGTCGCCGACAAGACACCGGTCAGCACCACCGTCACCGACACCATCGACACCACCAACCTGTCGCTGACCGCGACCGGCACCGTGGCCGAGGGCGGCTCGATCGTTTACACCGCCACCCTGACCAACCCGGCCGGCACCCCGGTAACCGTGACCCTGTCCAACGGCGCGGTGATCACCATCGAAGCTGGCAAGACCACCGGCACCGTGAGCGTTCCAGCTCCGGCCGATGACGTCTACAAAGACGCCGGCAAGGTTGAAGTCACCATCAAGGATGCGTCCGGCGGCAACTTCGAGAACCTGGTGCCAAGCACTGTTCCAGCGATTACCGAAGTCACCGACACCATCGACACCACCACGGTCAAACTGACCGCGACCGAATCCGCAGCTGAAGGTGGCACCGTCACCTACACCGCGACTGTTGGCGCTCCAGTAACCGGTTCCCCGGTGACCGTGACCCTGTCCAACGGGCAGCAAATCACCATCGAAGTCGGCAAAACCACCGGCACCGTGACCACCACCGCGCCGAACGATGCGTTGAACGGTCACGAACCGCTGACCAACTCGATCACCGGCGTGAGCGGCGGCAACTACGAAAACCTCGTGGCTGACAAGACTCCGGTCAGCACCACCGTGACCGACACCGTCGACACCACCAACCTGACCCTGAGCGCGACGCCGGAAGTCAACGAAGGCGGCCAGATCACCTACACCGCCACCCTGACCAACGCCGCCGGCACCCCGGTGACCGTGACCCTGAGCAACGGCGCCGTGATCACCATCGAGGCCGGCAAAACCACCGGCACCGTGACCGTCCCGGCGCCAGCCGATGACGTCTACAAGGACGCCGGCACCGTGGAAGCGACGATCAAGTCCGCGACCGGCGGCAACTTTGAAAACCTGGTCACCAGCACTGCCCCGGCGGTCACCACCGTCCACGACACCATCGACACGTCCACCGTGTCGCTGACCGCCACCGCCAACGTCGCCGAAGGCGAAACCGTGGTCTACACCGCGACCGTGACGGCGCCAGTGACCGGTTCGCCGGTCGTGGTGACCCTGTCCAACGGCCAGACCATCACCATCGCCGTGGGCGAGACCACCGGCACCGTGAACTTCGTCGCGCCGAACAGCCCGCTGGCGGGCGGCAGCTCGCTGAGCGTGACCATCGACAAGGCCACCGGTGGCAACTACGAGAACCTGGCGGTCGACAGCAAACCGGCCAACACTTCGGTTTCGGACACGGTCGACACCACCAACCTGAACCTGACCGCCACCGATTCAGTGGCCGAGGGTGGCTCGATTGTCTACACCGCGACCCTGACCAACCCGGCCGGCACCCCGGTGACCGTGACCCTGTCGAACGGCGCCGTCATCACCATCGAAGCCGGCAAGACCACTGGCACCGTGACCGTTCCGGCGCCAGCCGATGACGTTTACAAGGATGCCGGCAAAGTCGAAGCGACCATTTCGACCGTCACCGGCGGCGGTTTCGAGAACCTGGTACCGAGCACCGTTCCGGCCGTGACCAACGTCACCGATACCATCGACACCACAACGGTGAAACTCACCGCGACCGAAACCGCTGCTGAAGCTGGCACTGTCACCTACACCGCGACTGTTGGCGCTCCGGTGACGGGTTCTCCGGTTACCGTGACCCTGGCCAATGGTCAGCAGATCACCATCGAGGTCGGCAAAACCACCGGCACCGTGACCACCACCGCGCCAAATGACGCGCTGAACGGTCACGAGCCGCTGACCAACTCGATCACCGGCGTGAGCGGTGGCAACTACGAGAATCTGGTGGCCGACAAGACTCCGGTCAGCACCACCGTGACCGACACCGTCGACACCACCAACCTGACGTTGAGCGCGACTCCGGAAGTCAACGAAGGTGGCCAGATCACCTACACCGCGACCCTGACCAACGCCGCCGGCACTCCGGTGACCGTGACCCTGTCCAACGGCGCCGTGATCACCATCGACGCTGGTAAAACCACCGGCACCGTAACCGTTCCGGCTCCGGCCGATGACGTTTACAAGGATGCGGGCAAAGTCGAAGCGACCATTTCGACGGCCACTGGCGGCAACTTCGAGAACCTGGTGCCAAGCACCGTTCCGGCCGTGACTCAGGTCACCGACACCATCGACACCACCACGGTCAAACTGACCGCAACCGAGTCGGCGGCTGAAGGCGGCACCGTCACCTACACCGCGACTGTTGGCGCTCCGGTAACCGGTTCCCCAGTGACCGTGACCCTGTCCAACGGTCAGTCGATCACCATCGAAGTGGGCAAGACCACCGGCACCGTGACCACCACCGCACCGAACGATGTGCTGAACGGCCACGCGCCGCTGACCAACGCGATCAGCAACGTGAGCGGCGGCAACTACGAAAACCTCGTGGCCGACAAGACTCCGGTGTCTACCACTGTTACCGACACCATCGACACCACCAACCTGTCGCTGACTGCGACCGGGACCGTGGCCGAAGGTGGTTCGATTGTTTACACCGCGACCCTGACCAACCCGGCCGGCACGCCGCTGACCGTGACCTTGAGCAACGGCGCCGTCATCACCATCGAAGCAGGTAAAACCACCGGCACCGTGACCGTTCCGGCTCCGGCCGATGACGTCTACAAGGATGCCGGCAAGGTCGAAGTCACCATCAAGGATGCAACCGGTGGCAACTTCGAGAACCTCGTTCCGAGTACCGTTCCAGCCGTCACCGAAGTCACCGACACCATCGACACGACGACCGTGAAGCTCACTGCTTCCGAAACCGCCGCCGAAGGTGGCACAGTCACTTACACCGCGACCGTGGGCGCACCGGTGACTGGCTCGCCAGTGACCGTGACCCTGTCCAACGGTCAGCAAATCACCATCGAAGTCGGCAAGACCACCGGCACCGTGACCACCACCGCGCCGAACGATGTGCTGAACGGCCACGCGCCGCTGACCAACGCGATCACCAACGTTTCCGGCGGCAACTACGAAAACCTCGTGGCCGACAAAACCCCGGTCAGCACTACCGTCACCGACACCATCGACACCACCAACCTGTCGCTCAGTGCGACCGGCACCGTGGCCGAGGGCGGTTCGATTGTTTACACCGCGACCCTGACCAACCCGGCCGGCACTCCGGTCACCGTGACGTTGAGCAACGGCTCCGTCATCACCATCGAGGCCGGCAAAACCACCGGTACAGTGACTGTTCCTGCACCGGCCGATGACGTCTACAAGGACGCCGGCACCGTGGAAGCGACGATCAAGTCCGCCACCGGTGGCAACTTCGAAAACCTGGTGACCAGCACTACGCCAGCCGTAACCAATGTCACCGACACCATCGACACCACCACGGTCAAACTGACCGCGACCGAGTCGGCGGCTGAAGGCGGGACCGTTACTTACACCGCGACTGTTGGCGCTCCGGTAACCGGTTCCCCGGTGACCGTAACCCTGTCCAACGGTCAGTCGATCACCATCGAAGTGGGTAAAACCACTGGCACCGTGACCACCACCGCGCCGAACGATGCGTTGACCGGCCACGCGCCGCTGACCAATGCGATCACCGGCGTAACCGGCGGTAATTACGAGAACCTCGTTGCCGACAAGACCCCGGTTTCGACCACGGTCACCGACACCGTCGACACCACCAACCTGACCCTCAGCGCCACCAACTCGGTCGCCGAGGGCGGTTCGATCATTTACACCGCCACACTGACCAACGCTGCGGGCACCCCGGTGACCGTGACTTTGAGCAACGGCGCCGTGATCACCATCGAGGCCGGTAAAACCACCGGCACCGTGACGGTTCCAGCCCCTGCCGATGACGTCTACAAGGACGCCGGCACCGTGGAAGCGACGATCAAGTCCGCCACGGGTGGCAACTTCGAAAATCTGGTGACCAGCACGGTTCCTGCGGTGACCCAGGTTACCGATACCATCGACACCACCACGGTGAAACTCACTGCGAATGAGTCGGCGGCTGAAGGCGGGACCGTTACTTACACCGCGACTGTCGGCGCGCCGGTGACCGGTTCGCCAGTCACTGTGACCCTGTCCAACGGCCAGACCATCACCATCGAAGTGGGCAAAACCACCGGTACCGTGACCACCACCGCGCCGAACGATGCGCTGACTGGCCACGCGCCGCTGACCAACGCGATCACCAACGTTTCCGGCGGCAACTACGAAAATCTGGTCGCCGACAAAACCCCGGTCAGCACCACCGTGACCGACACCATCGATACCACCAACCTGTCGTTGACCGCGACCGGCACTGTGGCCGAGGGTGGCCAGATCACCTACACCGCGACCCTGACCAACGCAGCGGGCACTCCTGTGACCGTAACGCTGAGCAACGGCGCCGTGATCACCATCGAAGCGGGCAAAACCACCGGCACCGTAACCGTTCCTGCGCCAGCCGATGACGTCTATAAAGACGCCGGCACCGTCCAGGCCACGATCAAATCCGCCACCGGTGGCAACTTCGAAAACCTGGTGACCAGCAATACACCAGCCGTGACCAACGTCACCGACACCATCGACACCACCACGGTCAAACTGACCGCGACCGACACCGCTGCCGAAGGTGGCACCGTCACCTACACCGCTACCGTGGGTGCACCTGTCACCGGCTCGCCAGTGACCGTGACCCTGTCGAACGGCCAGACCATCACCATCGAAGTGGGTAAAACCACTGGCACCGTAACCACTACCGCACCGAACGATGCGCTGACCGGTCATGCGCCGCTGACCAACGCCATCACCAACGTGAGCGGTGGCAACTACGAAAACCTGGTCGCCGACAAAACCCCGGTCAGCACCACCGTCACCGACACCATCGACACCACCAACCTGTCGCTGACCGCGACCGGCACCGTGGCTGAAGGTGGCCAGATCACCTACACCGCAACCCTGACCAACGCCGCTGGCTCGCCAGTCACCGTGACCTTGTCGAACGGTGCTGTCATCACCATCGACGCGGGCAAGACCACCGGCACCGTGACCGTTCCTGCACCGGCCGATGACGTCTACAAGGACGCCGGCAACGTACAGGCCACGATCAAGTCGGCCACCGGTGGCAACTTCGAAAACCTGGTGACCAGCACCACGCCAGCGGTGACCAGCGTCACCGACACCATCGACACCACTACCGTGAAGCTGACGGCGACCACGACAGCGGCCGAGGGTGGCACCGTCACCTACACCGCCACCGTGGGTGCACCTGTCACCGGCTCGCCAGTGACCGTGACCCTGTCGAACGGTCAGCAAATCACCATCGAAGTCGGCAAGACCACCGGCACCGTCACCACCACCGCGCCGAACGACGTGCTGAATGGTCATGCGCCACTGACCAACGCCATCACCAACGTGAGCGGTGGCAACTACGAAAATCTGGTCGCCGACAAAACCCCGGTCAGCACCACCGTGACCGACACCATCGACACCACCAACCTGTCCTTGAGCGCCACCAACTCGGTCGCCGAAGGCGGTTCGATCATCTACACCGCCACCCTGACCAACGCTGCGGGCACCCCGGTGACCGTGACCCTGAGCAACGGCGCCGTGATCACCATCGACGCCGGCAAAACCACCGGCACCGTGACCGTTCCGGCTCCAGCCGATGACGTCTACAAGGACGCCGGCACTGTTCAGGCAACCATCACCAACGCCACCGGTGGCAACTTCGAAAACCTGGTGACCAGCAACACGCCAGCGGTGACCAACGTCACCGACACCATCGACACCACCACCGTGAAGCTGACCGCGACCGCAACAGCGGCCGAGGGCGGCAACGTCGTCTACACCGCGACTGTTGGTGCACCGGTGACCGGTTCGCCAGTGACCGTGACCCTGTCCAACGGCCAGACCATCACCATCGAAGTGGGCAAGACCACCGGCACCGTGACCACCACCGCACCGAACGATGCGTTGAACGGTCACGCACCGCTGACCAACGCCATCACCAATGTCAGCGGCGGCAACTACGAAAACCTCGTGGCCGACAAGACGCCAGTATCGACCACGGTCACCGACACCATCGACACCACCAACCTGTCGCTGACTGCGACCGGCACCGTGGCCGAAGGCGGTTCGATCGTCTACACCGCAACGTTGACCAATGCCGCCGGCACTCCGGTGACCGTAACCCTGAGCAACGGCGCCGTGATCACAATCGATGCCGGCAAAACTACTGGCACCGTGACTGTTCCTGCGCCAGCCGATGACGTTTACAAAGACGCCGGCACCGTTCAGGCAACCATCAAGTCGGCTACCGGTGGCAACTTCGAAAACCTGGTGACCAGCAACACGCCAGCGGTGACCAACGTCACCGACACCATCGACACCACCACCGTGAAGCTCACCGCGACCGCAACAGCGGCCGAGGGTGGCAACGTTGTCTACACCGCGACTGTCGGCGCACCGGTGACCGGCTCGCCAGTGACGGTGACCCTGTCCAACGGCCAGACCATCACCATCGACATCGGCAAAACCACCGGCACCGTCACCACGACTGCGCCGAACGACGTGTTGAATGGTCATGCACCGCTGACCAATTCGATCACCAACGTCAGCGGCGGCAACTACGAAAACCTCGTGGCCGACAAGACACCGGTCAGCACCACCGTGACCGACACCATCGACACCACCAACCTGTCGCTGACCGCGACCGGCACCGTGGCCGAAGGTGGCTCGATCACCTACACCGCGACCCTGACCAACGCGGCAGGCACTCCGGTGACCGTGACCCTGAGCAACGGCTCGGTGATTACCATCGAGGCCGGCAAAACCACCGGTACCGTGACCGTTCCGGCACCGGCCGACGACGTCTACAAAGACGCCGGCACCGTGCAGGCAACCATCACCAACGCCACCGGTGGCAACTTCGAAAACCTGGTGACCAGCAACACGCCAGCGGTGACCAACGTCACCGACACCATCGACACCACCACCGTCAGCATCACCGGCAGCACCTCGGTGACCGAAGGCCAGACCGCCACCTATACCGTGAGCCTGACCCACCCGGCGCAAACCGAAGTGACCCTGAAGATCGTCTACAGCGGCACCGCCGCTGACGGTTCGGACTTCACCGGCGTGTACACCGTGAAGATCCCGGCGGGCGCCAGCAGCGCGCAGTTCAATGTTGCGACCATCGATGACAAGATCACTGAAGGCACCGAGAACTTCGTGGTCAAGATCGACTCGGCCACCGGCGGCAACTTCGAAAACCTGGCGGTCAGCAGCACCAACGGCAGCGTCAGCACCTCGATCATCGACAACGATGCGCCTCCGGTTCTCGACCTCGACGCCAACAACTCCAGCGGCGCCACCGGGGCCGACTACAAGGTGACCTTCACCGAAAACACCCCGGGCGCGGGTGTGTCGATCGCCGATACCGACATCAGCATCACCGATCCGGACAGCACCATGCTGACCGGCGCGACCATCGTGCTGACCAACCGTCAGGACGGCGATGCGCTGAACCTGGGCAACAGCGTCAACGGCATTACCATCAACGCCAACAGCACAAACGGCACCATCACGCTGACCCTGTCGGGCAACGCGACGCTCGCCGACTACATGCAGGCGATCAAGAACATCACCTTCACCAACAGCAGTGAAGATCCGAGCACCGTGCCGCGCATCATCACCGTGACGGTGACCGATGGCGGCAACTACTCCAACGTCGCCACCACCACGGTCAACGTGGTGGCCGTCAACGACGCGCCGGTCGCCGCACCGGTCAACGTCACCGGCACCGAAGACACCCCGCTGATCCTCGGCTGGTCGACCTTCGGCGTCACCGACGTCGACAGCCCGGCCTCAAGCCTGGGCGTGAAAATTACCCAGCTGCCGGGCGAAGGCAAACTGCAGTACCTGGACGGTTCGACCTGGAAAGACGTCGCCACCAACCAGACCTTCAGCAAGGCCGACATCGATGCCGGCAAGCTGCGCTTCCTGCCGGACGCCAATGAATCGGGCGCGAACGGCTATGGCGGCACCGGTGTGGGCAACAACCAGGCTGACTACGCACAGATCAAGTTCCAGCCAACCGACGGCCAGCTGTTGGGCAACACCGGCACGATCAAGATCGACATCACGCCGGTGGCGGATGCGCCGACCCTGTCGGTGGCCGACAACAGCGTGAAGTCCACTGGCTTGATCAAGGAAGTCTGGACCGGCCTGTCGGGCCTGGGCACCGACGGCAGCGGCGCCAACTCGACCACCCTGAAAAACGTGATCGACGGCGCCGGCACCGCGAACTCCAAAGGCAACGTGACCAACGTGCAGTCCGACGGCAACGTCGCGGCGGGCACCGCGTCGAAGACCTCCGGCCTGATCTACCTCGAAGCCGGCAAGACCTACACCTTCACCGGCACCGGCGATGACAGCCTGCTGGTGAACATCGGTGGCAAGAACGTGGCGGCCACGACCTGGGGCGCGGGCGGCAACCTCAACGGTTCGTTCACCCCGACCACCAGCGGTTACTACACCCTGGAGATCTACCACCACAACCAGAGCGGCCCGGGCAGCTACGACGTCAACCTGTCGGTCAACGGCGGTACGGCGATCGACCTGAGC
Organism: Pseudomonas sp. 91RF; assembly: GCF_003576265.1. Lineage (NCBI taxonomy): Bacteria > Pseudomonadati > Pseudomonadota > Gammaproteobacteria > Pseudomonadales > Pseudomonadaceae > Pseudomonas > Pseudomonas sp. 91RF. Next base: position 20,501 of record NZ_QWFC01000032.1, on the reverse strand, counting down.
AGTGCCGGCGTGCCGATCTACACCGGCGTACAGGACCTGGTGAACTCCGGCGTGACCGTCTCCGACCTGCACGGCACCAACGGCGAAGGCTATTACGACGGCTACAAGCTCAACACCGGCGCCGAAGGTACCACCGTGAAACTGTCGTCGATCAGCACCGCGCTGACCGACACCGACGGCTCGGAAACCCTGAGCATCAAGATCAGCGGCGCACCGGTCGGTTCGGTGCTCAGCGACGGCGCGGGCCACAGCTTCACCGTGACCGCCACCAGCGGCGACGCCAACGTCACTGGCTGGAACCTCGGCAGCCTGACCGTGACCCCGCCGGCCTACTACAACGGTCAGTTCAACCTGACCGTGACCTCGACCTCCACCGAGGCGCTGGGCGGCTCGGCCAGCACCACCGCGACCATTCCGGTTTCCGTGGTGCCGGCGGTCTACAACTCGATTGTCGCTACTTCGGCCGACGACACCGTCACCGGCACCGACGGCAACGACATCATCGTCGCCGACATCGGCGGCCTGACCGTGGTGCCGGGCACCAACTACAACATCGCGTTCATGGTCGACAGCTCGGGCAGCATGAGCACCTCGTCGATCAACGCCGCCAAAGACTCGCTGACATCGGTGTTCAACACCCTCAAGCAGAGCATGGGCAACAACTCGGGTACGGTGAACATCTTCCTGGTGGACTTCGATACCCAGGTCAACAAGTCGGTGTCGGTGAACCTCAACGACCCGAACGCGCTGACCAAGCTCAAGGCTGTGCTGGACTCGATGACCTCCGGCGGCGGCACCAACTACGAAGACGTGTTCAAGGCTACGGCCAACTTCTTCCAGAGCGCCGAAGCCGTGGCCAACACCGGGGCGAAGAACCTCACGTACTTCATCACCGACGGCCAGCCGACCTACTACCAGAGCGGCGAACAGACCAACCCGACGCTGTACGGCAACGTAAAGCTCGACGACGTGGTGAAGACCAGCAACTACAAACTGGGCGACAGCTTCAGCACCTACATCGACAGCACGCACTACCTGACCATCAGTACGGCGGGTGCCGTGGTGCTGCAGACGTACAAGAACGGCAGCTGGAACTGGAACAGCCTGGGCACCATCCACGCCCAGGGCGACGGCACCTACGAGCTGTCGAGCCTGGCAGGCTCCGGCAGCAGCACCAGCCAGGCCACCACCGACAACGCCAACAGCGCCTTCGCACTGCTGGGCAACCTGTCCAATGTGGAAGCCATCGGGATCAACAGCGGTGTCAGCCTCAACGACCTGAAACCGTACGACACCGATCACAACCCGCAGACCAACATCGATCCGAAGGACCTGGCCAACTCGATCATCGGCCACACCGAAGCGACGATGCCGGGCAACGACACCGTCAACGGTGGCGACGGCAACGACATCCTGTTCGGCGATCTGGTGAGCTTCAACGGCATTGCCGGCGAGGGTTACCAGGCGATGCAGGCGTTTGTTGCGCAGCAGACCGGCGTCGATGTCAGCAAAGTCACCACCAGCAACGTGCACCAGTACATCACCGAGCACTATCAGGCGTTCGATGTGTCCGGTGCCCACGACGGCAACGACACGCTGCTGGGTGGCGCGGGCAATGACATCCTGTTCGGAGGCGGCGGCAATGACGTGCTCGATGGCGGCAAGGGCAATGACATCCTGCTCGGCGGCTCCGGCAACGACACGCTGATCGGCGGCCAGGGCAACGACATCCTGATCGGCGGTTCCGGTGCCGACACCTTCGTCTGGAAAGCAGGCGACACCGGCAACGATGTGATCAAGGACTTCAACGCCAGCGAAGGTGACCGTATCGACCTGCGCGACCTGCTGCAGGGCGAGTCCGGCAGCACCATCGACAACTTCCTGAAGATCACCACGGTCGACGGCGTGTCGTCGCTGCAAGTCAGCTCGGCGGGCAAGTTCAACTCCGCCGATGCGGCTGCCGCGACACCGGACGTGACGATCAAACTGGAAGGCAACAACTGGTCCACTGCCAATATTCACAACCTGATTGCCGGCAGCGATCCGACCATCAAGGTCGACCACAACAACAGCTGATGCGTGAACAAAACGGCCGCCCCGATGGGGCGGCCGTCACGTTTGCGTCTTTCTTCCCGGTGACGATTGCGTCGCCGCACCGCATACTCCCGTGCAGTTGGCTATGCTGCTGACAGCATGACGCTGGTCCATTTCCGAGGGATGCTCAATGTTTTACGTGCAACGCGATGCACAGGGTCAGTTGGTTCGCGTGGAAGCTGCGGCCTGGGCCGAGGCCACGGAAACGCTGCCCGCCGACCACCATGAAATCCAGGCCTGGTTTGCCAACGCGGCCGTGGAAAACAGCCTCAAGCAGCTCAAGCAGAGCGACCTGGAAATGATCCGGGTACTCGACGACCTGATTCAGGTCCTGACCCAGAAAGGCGTGATCCGCGTCACCGACCTGCCGCCGGCGGCCCAGGCCAAGCTGATGGACCGGACCCAGGCCCGGGAGGCGTTGGGCGGGTTGAGTCAGTTGATTGATGATGAAGAGACAGGGTTGATCTGATCTCTTTTGTCTTGCCCGTTCCCGCGCTGCGCGTGGGAGCGGGCAATTCATCACCAGGGTTTCGGCTCGCCGAAGAGCTGTCCCTGAACCCCATACAACCCCATCTCGCGAATCACCGACAACTCCCCTTCCGTCTCGACCCGTTCGGCAATCAGCGGCAGATCGATGCTGTGCGCCGCGCGCTGGATCGCCTCAATGAACAGGCGCTTGTCGCTCTCCTGGTCAATCGCGCGAATGTAGCTGCCATCGATCTTCAGGTACGCCAGCCCCAGCCGCGCCAGGTTGCCGATCATGCTGAAGCGCCCGCCGAAGCGTTGCAGGCTCAGGGAGAAACCGAGTTCGCGTAGACGGCGGGTCAACTGTTCCAGCACCGCTTGTTCCGGCAATTGTTCCTCGCCGATTTCCAGGGTCAGGCGCGGCCCCAGATTGGAATGCGAGCGCAGAATCTCGAAGACTTTGTTCAGCGCCTGCGGATCGGCCAGGGTTGCCGAAGACAGGTTCAGCGCCAGGGACTCTTCATGGCCGGCCATTTGCTCCAGCACTCGCTCGAGCATCAGCCGGTCCAGGCGTGCAGTCCAGCCAAAGCGCTCCAGCCACGGCAGGAAGCGCCCGGCGGGAATCGTCTGGCCCTGTTCGTCGAGCAGGCGCGACAGCACTTTGTAATGCAGCACCAGTTGCGTGTCCTGTGCGGCCACCACCGGCTGGAAGAACAGCTCGAAGCGCCGCTGATTCAGGGCCTGATCGAGCAGGCGATGCCAGGCGTGGTGATCGTCGCCGACATCCGCCACCAGGCTCTGGTCGAGGCACGCCCAGTTCTGATCGCCCTGACCCTCGGCCTGAGCCAGGGCCTGATCGCCGAGGCTGAGTACCGCTTGCGGTGAATCGCCGTGGGCGAACGGTGCCAGGCCGATGGACGCCACAGCAGGCACGTCAGTGGCGCCCGTCGCGTGCAGGCTGCCCAGGGCGCTGTCGAGGTTCTGCGCCAGTTGCAGCGCTTCTTCGCGAGTCAGCCCCGGCGCCAGCACGGCGAATTCACCGCCACGAATGCGGGTTACGAGGTTCTGGGTTTCCGGGTATTTGGCGCACTCGCGAGAGAGTTGCTGGCCGACCGCTTTCAACAATTCATCGGTACGCTGACCGCCGAGACGCTGGTTCAGCCCGGCCAGGTCCTTGACCCGCAGCAGCAACAGATAACCGGAACTGGCCTGCTCCGGGTTGCTCACCCGGGCGTTCAGTTGCATCTCGAAGTAGCGCCGGTTGGCCAGCCCGGTGAGGTTGTCCTGATAGGACTCGGTGCGCAGTTTTTCGCTGCGTTCAGCCTGCTCCTGGAACAGTGCCTTGAGCTTCTCGACCATCTGGTTCATGGCCAGAACCACGCGACGCAGTTCAGGTGTGCGCGGCAGGTCCGGCAGGCTGAGGAATTCGCGACGGGCGATGGCGTGGGACTGCTTGACCATGTAATCCAGCGGCCGCAATTGCCGACGCAGCAACAGCGCACCCAGCACGGCACTGACGGCACCGCAAACCAGCAACCAGCCCAGGCTGCCGAGTGCGCTCTGCCAGAGTTTGGCCAGGGCGAACATCGGATGGCTGACCACTTCGACCCGCGCCGCCTGTTCCCAGCCACGGCTGACCAGTGCATCGCCGCCGGCCGGCTCAAGGCCGATCAGTTTGACGAACCAGTCCGGCACGTTGGTGACGGCGGGAATGCCGCTGCGCTCGACGATGGTCTGGTCGGTCTTCAGATCGACCACGCGGATGCTCGCGTAATAGCCGCTGTCGAAGATCGAACTGACCAGCAGCTCGACCATGGCCGGGTCGTCGATGTTCGGGGTCAGCGACAACGCCAGCGCCGTGGCGGCGTCCTGGGCGTGGGAACGCAACTGGTTGACGTACTGGGTGCGCGAGCTCTCCAGACTGACCATGAAGCTGCCGGTGAAGGCGACCACGAGGAACAGACAGATAGCGATCAACAGCTGTTTGAACAAGGACATCTGAGCGCGTGCTCCTAGTTAGTCGTCTCGACCGGGAATCCTTCGGCCTGCATTTTCTTCAACACATCCTGCCAGCGTGACAGGCGTTTGGTGTCGCCGACCTTTTTGTTGCCCTTGGCCCCCGGCAGGTACAGCCCTTCGGCATTGAAAGAGTAGACCGGCAGCAAATCGGTTCGCTCGGAGGCCGGCTTGATCGGGTCGATCAGGCTGTCGAGCACCAGCGGCATGGCGTCGGGACTGGAATAGTAGGTCAACACCATGTGCGCGCGGTTCTGGCGCAGGGCCTTGACGTAGGTGATGCGTAACTTGTCACTGGCCACGCCGAGATGGCGCAGGCTGAAATACTTGGCGATCGCGTAGTCTTCGCAGTCGCCGGCGCCCTTCCACAAGGCTTCGATGGGGGTCTCCCAATAATCGACCTGGCCCCACAGATCAATGTCCTCGACGTAGCGCATCTGTTTATTGAAAAACAGGTTCACCACTTTGAGTTTTTCCATCTCGCTGACCTGCTTCTGGGTGGCCAGCAGATTCTGCCAGGCATCGATCCGTTGTTGCCCGGCGCCCAGCGGTCCGTACAATGCCGTGGCCTTGCGGCTGATCGCGGAAAAATCCCAATCGGCATGCAGGCCGCCCAGCATGACGCCGGCCAGCAGCAGCGCGCAGGCAAGCCAGCGCGCAATCCGGGGAATCGCGAAACGTACCGCCAATTCAAGGCATCCAGGGCAGGAGGAAAGGCGTTTGATGGTGAAGGTTAGCCGAGCAAAAAACAATGGCACCCTGAGATCATCGCGTGCGCGCTAAACTTCAGATATGACAGGGTTCTTCTACACGGTTTGACAACCTGTAGAGCAATCACTAGTGTCCTTTGGATCCAAATTCAGCAGTCAACAGGGTGTGCAGTTGTGACCCAGAAGCCCAAGCCACTCCACAGCATCAAAGTCGAAGGCCCGATTCCCGCGCATCTGGCGCGCTCGGTCATCGAAGAGACCCTGCGCTCGGCAATTCTCGACGGGCGCCTGCCCTGCGGTACCGCCGTGCGCCAGCAAGACCTGGCGGACCTGTTCGGCGTCAGCCGCATGCCGGTACGCGAAGCGTTGCGTCAACTGGAAGCCCAGGGCCTGTTGAGCGTGGTTGCCCACAAAGGCGCCGTGGTAGCGCCGCTGATCCAGGGCGACGCGACCGAAACCTACGAACTGCGCATCCTGCTGGAATCCGAAGCCCTGCGTCAGTCGATCCCGCTGCTGACCAGCGCCGATCACGAGCGCGCCGCCGGCTACATCGAAGAGCTGGAAACCGAGCACGACTACACCGAAATCGGCCGGCTCAACCGCCTGTTCCACATGACGCTTTACTGCAAATCCCCGAACGGCCGTCTGCTGCGGCTGGTCGAGGACGGTTTGAATGAAGAGGAACGCTTCCTGCGCTTTAACCTCGAGGCCATGGGCCTGGGCAAGATCTCCCAGGACGATCACCGCGCTCTGCTGCAAGCCGTGCAGCAACGGGACACCCCGCTCGCAGTGGCATTGCTGGAACAGCACCTAAACCGCGGTGTAGAGGTCATCACCCGTTACCTCGCCAGCCCCGCCGCACAAAACCGCAAGACGGCCCGCTGATTCCCCCCCTTCCGGGTGAGCTCCCGCTCACCCGGCGAATAACCCGCTTACAAATCCCCACGCCGGTCACGCTCAATTGCCGTGGCACTTCGGCGCCTGCGCTCTAACCTCCTCCCCTGCTTTGGGCAGCCCGGAAATTGCACCGCAAGGAAGTCATTTTCGACGATAGCCGCGGCGCCGATTTACGCGCACCCTTGAATTGCCAACCCAAATAGAACGGGGACGCGCCGCCCCGGCAGCAGTCTCCGCACCAGGAACCTACGGAAGGAGCCTTGTCACGGGAAAAGGAAGATTCGCCGCCGTATCAGGCCAACTTCATCCCCTCAGATCATTTCAATTACTTACTTCGAAAGTTGCTTTGAGTGAGGCATTCACTCTTGTTATTCAATTTTGGCCTTTAAATGCCGAAAGGAGCAACTACGCCCAAATAAAACTTAAATAAAAAGTTTTATCAGCCCCACTCACACTTGAAAAAACAGCAAACTTAAATTAATTGAAAATATACTTGTTAAGTTGTTTTGCGATGTATTAGTTTTTCTTCGCCGGGTTTTGCGCCCAACCAGAAAACCGGCAAGCTCCAACAATATGGCCCGCTGCACGTCAGTCTTTACTGGCGTTCCGATGTACCAGGCCTCTCCATACAACTTCAACTTTCATCGAAACGAATGAGGCTATCGCTCGCCTGGAAACCATATCCAACGTTGTTAGCCATTGATTGAGCAGTCCCTATATCCCTATAAGCCAGAGGCTCGCAATAATGCCAACTAAAGAACAACTCGCCCAAAAGAAAGCCGAACTCAGCGTTCATCCGATCTTCTCCGAAATCGATTCGCTGTCGGTGTTGCGACGCTTCATGGAATCCCATGTCTTTGCCGTATGGGATTTCATGTCGCTGACCAAACGCCTGCAGCAGGAACTGACCTGCACCCGCTTGCCATGGCTGCCGCCGCGCGATCCCCATGCCGCACGACTGATCAATGAAATCGTGCTGGGCGAAGAGTCGGACGATCGGCTGTCCCACGGGCATTACAGTCATTTCGAGTTGTACCTGGATGCGATGCGCGAAGTCGGTGCGAGTACCTCGGCGGTGGAGCGCTTTGTCGCGCTGCAACAGGAGGGCGTGAGCTATGACGTCGCGCTGCAAAGTGTCGAGGTCGACCCGGCCGCCGCGCAGTTCGTCCGCGACACCCTGCACACCGCGCTGCATGCGCCGGGGCACAGTGTCGCTGCCGCCTTCCTGCATGGCCGCGAGAGCGTGATCCCGACGATGTTCCAGCGCATGCTCGACGCCTGGGGCATCGGCGTGGAGCAGGCGCCAACCTTCCGTTACTACCTGGAGCGACACATCGAAGTCGACTCCGAAGACCACGGCCCGGCCGCCGAGCAACTGCTGGAGCGCCTGGTCGATGGCGATCCGCAGCGCGAAGCCGAGGTCTATGCCAGCGCCATCGCCGCCGTGGAAAGCCGCATCGCCCTGTGGGACGGCCTGCGCCTGAGCATGCGCGAGCCGCTGGCGGAGGTGGCCGAATGAACGCCGCCGACTACCAATCTTTCGCCGACGCCTGGGAAAGCCGCGCCACCATCCGCACCCGGCCGCGCCGTGTACTGGAGGACGACGCGCGGCTGATCTATCCGCTCAGCCGCCAGCCGTTGGTGCTCAGCGAAACCTTCCTGCGCGAATGCCCGGATCAGCGTGATTTTGCCCTGGTGCAGACGCTGTACAAGTTCATCAACGACGTGGTGATTTTCGAGACCGAGATCGTCGACAAGACCGCCCGCAGCATCGCCAAGAACCGCTTCGCCGTGGCGTTCCCGTTCGCCTGTCGCTACGACGCCATGACCGTGGTGGTGGACGAGGATTACCACGCGCTGGTGGCGATGGATTTCATGCAGCAGACCGTGGCCATGACCGGCATCGAGCCCATCGAGTTGCCGAATGAAATCGAACTGAGCCGGGCGATTCCGGCCGCCGTCGAATTGGCCCCGGAGCACCTGCGCAGCGCCGTGGAGCTGATCTGCGTGGCCATCGCCGAGAACACCGTGACCGGCGATGTCGCGGCGTTCGCCCGGGACGACACGGTCAAGCCGTCGATCAAGGGCCTGATGGCCGATCACTTGCTCGACGAGGGTCGACACTCGAGTTTCTGGGCGCGGATGGTGCGCATCTACTGGCACACCGCGAGCGATACGGATCGCGAATGCATCGCGCAGATCCTGCCGGTGTTCATCGGCCACTACCTGACCAACGACATCCAGAAATCTTTCGACCTGCGCCTGATCGATGCCTTGCCGGTCAACGATGCGACCCGCCTCGCACTGAAGAACGAGATGGCCGGGCTGGCCTTCCCGATCAATCGCCACCACCCGCTGGTGGGCAACATCGTGCGCTTTTTCCACAACAGCTCACTGCTCGACACACCGTGCGTACAGCACGCCCTGCGCGACTACCTGGTTTGACACGGAGGCTGACATGAGACGTCTCGACATTTTGCTGAAGGGTCGCAGCCAGGCCTTGACCGACCTGGCGCTGGAGCTCGAACAACACGGTCATTCATTGCTGCCGGAAGCGGCTCCGTCGATGGATCTGGTGATCGACGACGGCAGTCTTGCGCCGCAGAACTACGGCACGACACCGCACCTGACTTTGCGTCTGGGCATCGGTGCAACGGGCGTCGGTGGTTTGCCGGTGCTCGATCTGCTGTGCCTCCGCAACTCGACATTGCTGAGCCGAGTGCCCATCGCCGACGAACCCTCCGGCAACGGTCAGGCCCTGCGCCAGCGAACACTCGCGCTGGTGGTGGACGAAGTGGCACTGCTGGTCAGCCGATTCTCCCGCGATGCCGAATATTTCCAGCACGCGACGACGGCCCGTGCAACGGACTTCGAGCAGGTGGAAAACCTGGTGTTCCTTGATCATCTGGCCTATGTGCATCGCTTCAATGCCACGGCCAATCCGGCGTTGCTGCAACAGGCGCAGATTCCGGTCATCGAGCGCCTGCAACAGAGTCTGATCGAGCACGCCGAGCGCCCGGCGCTGCACTTCGCCGAGCGGTCGATCAGCTATCGCCAGTTGCACGATCACAGCCGTGCGATCCAGCAGCGGTTGCTGACGATGCTGGAGACACAACCGCAACCGTGGGTGGTGGGGATTTGCCTGCCGAAATGCGATGCGCTGTTCGCTTCGATTCTGGCGGTTCTCGGCAGCGGCGCGGTGTTCCTGCCGCTGGAGCCAAGCCATCCGCTTCAGCGCCAGCAGTACATTCTGGAAAACGCCGGTGCAGTGTTGTTGCTGCACGATGGCGAACATCCGCTGAGCGATTCGATGCCGGGGCTGGATGTCTGCCGCATCGACCGCACTGAAGTCGATCTGACGCTACCACTGATGCTTCGCCGGCCCGAGCTCGATGCACCGTGCATGGCGCTCTATACCTCGGGCACCACCGGGCATCCGAAGGGTGTGCTGCTGAGTCAGGCGAACCTGGCGCACTTCACCGCGTGGTACGCCGATTACGTGCAGTTGCACGCCGAGAGCCGGGTGCTGCAGTTCTCGTCGCTGAGTTTTGATTCGTCGCTGATCGACATCTTCCCGACCCTGCTCGAAGGCGCAGAACTGGTGGTGCCCGACGACAACCAGCGCCGCGATCCGCTGCAACTGGTGGCCTTGATCCGTCGCCGACAACTGACCCACGCGTTCCTGCCGCCGGCGCTGTTGAGCATCCTGCCGCTGGAGCAACTGCAAAGCGTCGGGCAGATCATGACCGGCGGCGATGTCTGCGAGCCGTTCGTGATCGAGCAACTGACGCGCCAGGGCAAGCTGCACAACCTCTACGGTCCCACCGAAGCCACGGTGTTGATCACCGCGCGGCAGCTGCAACCGGGCGACAGCAATCGCACCCTTGGCGGACCGATTGCCAACAGTCAGGTGCTGATCCTCGACGACGATTTGCAACCGGTGCCGGAGCAAACCGTCGGCGAACTGTTCATCATCGGCCCCGGTGTGTGCCTGGGTTACCTGAACAATCTGCAGCAGACCGCCGAGCGCTATCTGGACCTGGCGTTGCCGGACGGCCAGCGTCTGCGCGCCTACCGCAGCGGCGACATGGCCAAGTGGGGCGCGGACGGCATCGAGCTGTGCGGACGCCGCGACAATCAGGTGAAGATCCGCGGCTTCCGGGTCGAGCCGGAAGAGATCGAACGGTGCCTGCGCGAGAGCCAGCTGTATCGGCAGATCGCCGTGGTGATCGACAGTCAGCGGCGGATTCTGGCGTTCCTCGCCCAGCCGCAATCGGACGCCGCCCGCGATGCGCTGAAGGCACATGCTCAGCAGTTTTTACCCGACTACATGCAACCGGTGGCATGGACAGAACTGCCGAACATGCCGTTCGCCGCCAACGGCAAAGTCGATCGCAAGGCCTTGCTGGAGCTGCCTGTCAGCGTGCAGGACAGCGGCCCGAAATGCCTGCCGGCCAACGCCGATGAAGCGTTGCTGCTGGAGATCTGGGGCGAACTGCTGGAGCTGCCGACCAGCGACATTTCCACCGATGAAAGCTTCTTCAATCTCGGCGGTCACTCGATTCTGCTGTCGCGCATGCTCCTGCGTCTGCGGGAGGAGTTCGGTCGCAGCATTTCGATCAACCGCTTCATCGAACTGCCGACCATCACCAAGCTCGCCACGCTGGTGCGCGGCACCGATGACAGCGCGGTGCTCAGCGCCCAGGCCATGGCCGACGCCGAGCGCCCGCTGGACATCGAGCCGTTGCCGATCAGCCGCATGGGCGATGTGCACAAGGTGGTCGTCACCGGCGCCAACAGTTTTGTCGGCGTGCACATCATCGAGGCGTTGTTGGGTTGGGGCGCCAGCGAGGTGGCGTGCCTGGTGCGCGACGGCGGCGGGCAAACGGCGGCGCAACGCTTTGCCCAATCGTTGCGAGAGAACCGGCTGGAGCATCTGGACCTGAGTCGGGTGCGGGTCTATTCGGCGGACATCACCCGGCCGCAACTGGGCCTGTCCGATAGCGATTTCGAGCGACTGGATCGGGAGTTCGGCGCGCTGGTGCACAACGCGGCGAACGTCAATCACGTCCTCGATTACGAGTCGCTGGCGGCGGACAACGTCGAGCCGGTTTTCGAACTGCTGCGGCTTTGCGAAGGGCGCAGCAAGAAGGTGTTCAACTTCGTCTCGACGCTGTCGGCCTCCAGCACCGTGGACGACGCAGGCCGGGTGCTGGAACTGCCCGCTGCACCGACGCCGCCGATCTACATCCGCAACGGCTACAACCTGTCGAAATGGGTCGGCGAACGCATCCTCGAACGGGCGCGGGAACGCGGGGTGCGGGTCAATCTATATCGACCCGGCAACATCAGTTTCAACAGCCTCAGCGGCGTCTGCCAGCCGCACAAGAACCGTTTGATGCTGATGCTCAAGGGCTCGATACAGCTCGGTCAGGTGCCGGCCTTCGCGCTAAATTTCGACCTGATGCCGGTGGACTTTCTCGCCCGCTTCATCGCCTTCCACGCCAGCCGTTACTCGGCCGAACGTGCGGTGTTCAACCTGCACAACCCGGAGCCCCTGAGCTGGGATGCCTACGTCGCGTCGTTCCGCGAAACCGGCAGCGAGTTTGCGCTGGTCAGCGTCGCCGACTGGCAACAGCAACTGGGCCGGGTCGATGCCGACAACGCGCTGTTCGGCGTGCTCGGTTTCTACCTCAACGGCTTCGAGGAAGACATCGGCGACATCTCCCTGATCGGCCACGCCAACGCCCAGGCCGGCGTGCAGCAGATGGGCGCGCATTACCCGAAAAAATCCCCGGCGCTGCTGCGCCGCGGCTGCGACTACCTGAAAGAAATCAACTTCATCTGAATCAACCACCAAGGAGCAACACCATGAGCAATCTGCAACCCGACACCCTGATCAAAAACCCTCACGGCTGCCACGTCGTGTCTTCGGTGGAAGTGCCGGTGGACGCCAGACAGGCGTGGGCGGTGGTCGGAAAATTCGACGGCTTTGATCGCTTCATTCCGGCACTGTCGCACATCGAGATGACCGGCGAAGGCGTGTCTTCGCTGCGCAAGAAGTTCTTCAAGGACGGCAACGTGGTGGTCGAGCAACTCAACTCCCGGGACGACCAGGTGCTGAGCATGACCTGGACCACGATCTACAACACCCTGGGCGTGGCCAATCTGTGGGCGGCGATGAATGTGGAATCGCTGGGCGCGGGCAAGTCGCGGGCGACCTGGACGATCATCGCCGAACCGGCCAGCGGTGGGCCCGAGGCGCTGCCGGGGTTCAAGGATTTCGTCCAGGGGTTCGCCGATGACGCGATGGGCAATGTGCTGAAGCTGTTTGTGTAAGGCATGAAAAAGCCCGCTGCAGATCACTCCGCAGCGGGCTTTTTTTGACCGCAAGCGATCAGATCTTGAAGCTGTCGACCAGTTGTTTCAAACGGTTGGCCTGCTGCGACAACGCATCGCAATCCTTCAACGTTTCATTGAGGTTGGCCACGCTCTGCTGGTTCAGCAGGTTGATCTGGTTGACGTCGACGTTGAGGGTTTCCACCACGGCGGTCTGCTCTTCGGTCGCCGCTGCCACCGACTGGTTCATGCCGTCGATTTCGCCGATGCGCTGGGTCACGCTGACCAGACGCAGACCGGCCTGGTTCGCCACTTCAACGCTCTCTTCGCTGGACGCCTGACTGGCGTTCATGGTGGTCACCGCTTCACGGGAACCGACCTGCAGCGAGGTGATCATCTTGTGGATTTCTTCCGCCGATTCCTGGGTACGGTGAGCGAGGTTGCGCACCTCGTCTGCCACCACCGCAAAACCGCGTCCGGCTTCACCGGCACGGGCCGCTTCGATGGCCGCGTTGAGCGCCAGCAGGTTGGTCTGCTGGGAGATGCCTTTGATCACGTCGAGAATATGGCCGATGTTGTCGGTGCTCGCATTCAGGGTTTCGATCTGGGTGCACGACAGGCTGATCTTCTGCGACAGCTCGGTCATCGCCTGAATCGTCTGCTCGACCACCTGACGACCGTCATCGGCCTGCTCGCTCGCGCCGCTGGCGTGTTGCGAAGCATCGGCGGCGTTGCGGGCGATTTCCTGGGTGGCGGCGCCCAACTGATTGATCGCGGCAGCCACGCTGTTGGTGCGTGCGCTTTGCTCATCGGAGCCGATGATCGAGGCGTTGGACGATGCCATCACCCGTTGCGACAGGTCGTGTACGTGGCGAGTCGCGGAGGACACCTCGGAAATGGAGGCGTGAATCCGCTCCACGAACTGGTTGAACGAACTGCCCAGCTCGCCGAACTCGTCTTTGCTTTCCACGACCAGACGACGGGTCAGGTCACCTTCGCCCTGGGCGATGTCCTGCATCGCGCGGCCCATGGTGATCAGCGGACGCATCAGCACAGTGATCAACAGGCTCAGGAACACCGCAATCGCACCCACTGCGACGAACATCGCGATCAGTGCCGAAGTACGGAACTGGCTGAGTGCTGCGTAGGCCTTGTCGCGATCGATCGACAGACCGATGTACCACTCGGCATTCGGCAGACCGGTGACCGGGGTGAACGACAGGATGCGTTCCTGGCCGTTGAGCACCACGTTCTGGTTGCCCTTCTGGATGCGCACATCGGCGTTCGGATAGATGTCCTTGAGGTTCTTCATCACTTGGTCTTTATCCGGGCTGACGATCACCTGACCGTCACCGCTGACCAGGAATGCGTGGCCCAGGCCACCGAAATCCACCGAGTTGATGATCTTCACCAGGGTTTCCAGACTCAGGTCACCGCCCACCACACCGAGCAGCTCGCCGTTCTTTTTCACCGGCATGGCGATGGTCACCACCAGACCGCCAACGGCAGCCATGTATGGCGGGGTCAGCATGGTCTGGTCAGCGGCCACGGCCTGCTTGTACCAAGGACGCTGACGCGGGTCGTAGCCGTCCGGCATCTTCGCGTCAGGGCGCTGGGTGAACACACCGTTGGCCTGGCCGACGTAGGTGAACTGGAAGTTCGAGGTGAAGGCCGGTTGATCGACCAGCCCCGGGAAGTCGGCGTTCTTGCCCTGATGAGCGACGTTCTGTGCGAGGTTTTCCAGCACCAGAATCCGCCCGCTCATCCAGTTCTGCACACTGCTGGCGGTCAGGTCGCCGGCCTGCTGGACGGAGGACTGCAGGTTCTGGCGAATGGTGTTTCGCTGCAGATAGTCGTTGTACAACGTGAACAGCGCGAACGCCAGGACCACGACGCCCGAGGCGGCCAACAGGATTTTATGGCTGAACTTGAGATTCATTTCATGGGACTTCTTATGCCAAAAGTGGGGATGCGTTCCGGATGCAACATTCCATGTACAACGCAGGCAGCGTTCTGATGGCTGCTCTACTTTGGTGCACGCATGTCTCACCAGTCTGTCGGCACGATTCGGAGAAAACTTAGCGTTTTGTAGGAAATGGACGGCATTTCTGCCAGCTTCCCGCCGAACGGCGTGCCAGAGCGTTCGCCTGTCATTTTTTGATGACTGTTTTGCAGCACCGGTTGCAAATTCTGTAACCCTTGATGACAATGCGACTAATTATCATTTGTGACGTTCGGGCTGTCGCGTTCATGTCCTCATCTGAGTTTGCGGTACAGGCGCTTTACAGTCGTCATCACGGTTGGCTCAACGGCTGGTTGCGCACACGACTGGGCAATGCGGCCGATGCGGCGGATCTGGCGCAGGACACCTTCGTTCGCCTGCTGCAACGCACCGAACGTCTCGAACTCAAGGCGCCCCGCGCGTTTCTGCGCACCATCGCTCGCGGTCTGGTCATCGACCATTGGCGTCGCGAAGAAATCGAACGCGCGTATCTGGAAACCATCGCCCATTTGCCCGAAGCCGAGACACCCGGCGCCGAAGCCCGCGCACTGGTGATCGAACTGCTGGAAAGCGTTGCCCGCATGCTCGAGGGACTGAAGCCCAAAGTGCGTCAGGCGTTTCTGCTGGCGCAGTGCGAAGGTTTGACCCACAAGCAGATCGCCGAGCAGATGGGCCTGTCCTTGCGCTCGGTGGAGCGCTACGTCGCCGATGCGCTGTATCACTGCTACGTGTTGCGGTACGAAGGCTGATGCCGGTGGATAACCTGTCAGTCGCCCGAAACCCCGAGCCACAGCAGAAAGTGGTCAAACAGGCGATCCACTGGCTGCTGCGCCTGCGCAATAACCACGGCAATCCGTGGCTGAACCACCAATGTGAACAATGGCGCGCCGAGCACCACGATCACGAACTGGCCTGGCAACGGGTGCAGTCGCTGCAAAACGAATTGACCCACAACCTGCGTGCCGTGCCAGGCGCACAAGTGGCATTCAATACATTGGAAAACAGTGCGCAGGGCCTCGGTCGCCGCCAGGCGTTGAAGCTGCTGTCCGGTGCGTTGTTGATGGGCTCCGCCGCATGGCTGGCCAGAGATACGTCGGCCTGGCAGCAATGGAGCGCCGATTACGCCACCGCCACCGGCGAACGCCGTGGATTCCAGTTGCCTGACGGCACGCGGATCGAACTGAACACGGCCAGCGCCGCGGACCTCGATTACACGGCGCAACAGCGGCTGATCAAACTGACTCGGGGCGAGATCATCGTGACCTGCGGCGGGGTCGATGAAGGTTCGTCAAATGATCGACCGCTGCGGGTACAAAGCCGCCATGGCATTTATGAGCCGTTCAACGCGCGGTTCATCCTGCGTCAGGAAGCCGATTGCACGCGCCTGAGCGTCACCAGTGGCCGGGTCGCGATTCTTTCGCCGCGGACGAGTGCTGGCGCTTCCACCGAGGTGCTTGC
This sequence comes from Pseudomonas sp. 91RF, assembly GCF_003576265.1. Taxonomy (NCBI): domain Bacteria; kingdom Pseudomonadati; phylum Pseudomonadota; class Gammaproteobacteria; order Pseudomonadales; family Pseudomonadaceae; genus Pseudomonas; species Pseudomonas sp. 91RF. Next base: position 4,520 of record NZ_QWFC01000032.1, on the reverse strand, counting down.
CGGTCAGAGTTACTTGATCGACCACCATCAGGCGCGCCCTGCTCCGCCGCTGGACATGGATGCCGGCGCCTGGATCGACGGGCTCATCGTGACCCGTAACATGCGCCTGGGCGACTTCCTCAAAGAGGTTGGTCGATATCGTCCAGGCTTCTTGAGTTGTACTGCACAAGTCGCGGATCTGCGTTTATCCGGCGTGTTCCGCCTCGATGACACCGACAAGCTGCTGGCGATCCTGCCGCAGACCCTGCCGGTGCAGTTGCGCTATCGCACCCGCTGGTGGGTAACGCTGGAACGAGCCGTCTGAAATTTTTTTGGCGGGTTTTCGTGGCAAGTCCGGCTTAGTCAGTAAGCACTTCAATTCAGCCTTCGCGACTAGCAACGGAAACCAACAATGACTGCGCGCGTTACCTGTAAGAACCCTCTGAATTTCACTACCGAATCGAGCCTTCTGCGCCACGCCGTTCGGGCCGCGCTATTCTCCACGGCACTGGGCGTCGGCCTGCTGCCAAACTTGAGTGTCGCGGCGGGCGGCAGTGAGGTCAGCAGCCACCGCTACAACATCGCCGCTGGCCCATTGGGTGAGGCGCTGAATCAGTTCGCGCGCCAGGCCGGCATCACCTTGTCGATGACCCCGCAGCAGACTCAAGGCCGACAATCACCCGGCGTGCAGGGCGAGTATTCGACCGATCAGGCGTTGAGTCATCTGCTCGGCGGCTCGGGTCTGGAAGCCGTTAGCCAGGACGGCAGCAGCTACGTCTTGCGCTCCGTTGCTGAAACCGAAGCGCTGGCCCTGCCAACCACTGACATCAAAGGCTTCGCCCTCGGCAACGCACTGGGCAGCATGGACGGCTACAACGCGACGCACAGTCAGATCGCCACCAAAACCAGTACCGCGCTGCTGGAAACATCGCAAAGCGTGTCCGTGGTCACCCGCGAGCAAATGGACGATCAGGGCTCGCAAACCGTGTCCCAGGCCATGCGCTACACCCCCGGCGTGCTGACCAACCCCTATGGCGCCACGCACCGTTACGACTACGTGGCGATGCGCGGCTTCAACGATGGCTCGGTGGATAACATCTACCTCGACGGCCTCAAGTCCATGGGCGACAGCGGCACCTACAGTACTATGCAGGTCGATCCGTATTTCCTCGAGCGTGTCGATATTCTGAAGGGCCCGTCGTCGGTGCTCTACGGCCGTAGCTCCCCGGGCGGTCTGGTGGCACTGACCAGCAAGAAACCGTTGTACGAGGCCTATCACCAGGTTCAGGCCACCGTTGGCACTCAGGGCCAGCGTGGTGTCGGTTTTGACTTCAGCGGCCCGGTCGATGACGACAAGCGCATCGCCTATCGTCTGATCGGTTTGACGGATCAGTCCGACACGCAATTCGACCACAACAAGGAAAAACGCTTCGCTCTCGCGCCGACGGTCAGCATCGATTTCAACGAAGACACTTCGCTGACCCTGCAGGCATATCTGCAGCATGACCCGGATGGCGGCTATCACGGTGGCGTGCCGGCCGACGGCACGATTCATCAGCGCAACGGCAATCGCATCTCGCCGCATTTCTTCGAAGGCGAACCGGGGGTCGATGGCTATTCCCGCGATCAGCAGTCGTTCGGCTATCAGTTCGAGCATCGCTTCAACGACGTCTTCACCGCGCGGCAAAACTTCCGTTACCTCGACTCCAAAGTGAACATGGATCAGGTGTACGCCTATGGCTGGACGTCGCCGACCAGCAATGAGCTGAATCGCTACTACACCGGCGGTGACGAACGCCTGCACGCGTTCATCGTCGACAACATGCTCCAGGCCGAATTCTTCACCGGTGCGACCAAGCACACGGTGCTGATGGGGGCGGACTATCAGCGGCGCAAAACCGTGGTCGACTGGACCAGCGGTGGTCTGGCGCCGATCAATGCGTTCAATCCGGTGTACGGCAATTCCGCCATCGATAGGTATGGTGAAACCAGTTACCTGCGTCGTCTGGAGCAGACCGGGGTTTACCTGCAAGACCTGATTGAAATGGACAAATGGCGTTTCTCCCTCGGTTTGCGTCAGGACTGGGTAGAGACGTCCGAGGAGAACCGGATTGCCGAAGCGGGCCGCCCGGTCGGCACCGAGATCAGCGACAAGCGCACCAAACTGACTGGCCGTGTTGGCGCGCTGTACCTGTTCGATAACGGCCTGGCGCCGTACATCAGCTACTCGGAGTCGTTCAACCCGAACTCCTATGCCGACAGCGCCGGTAATCCGCTGGCCCCAACGGATGGCACGCAGTGGGAAGCGGGTCTGAAGTATCAGCCACCTGGCACCGACAATCTGTTCACGGCCTCGCTGTTTCGCATCGATCAGGAAAACCTGGCGACCAAGCTGCCGCAGGAAAACTTCTATCGCGCTGTAGGCGCTGTTCGCTCCCAGGGTCTGGAACTGGAAGCGCATATGCAGCTCACCGACAACCTGAAAGTGCTCGGGAGCCACACCTTCACTGACATCGAGTACTCGAAGTCGATGGTCAGCACCCTGAGCACCCCGACCAACGTGATCGAGAACAAAGGCAACTCGCCAACCCAGGCACCGCGACACATGGCTTCGCTATGGGCGGACTACAAGTTCGACAGTGCGGCGCTTGATGGCGTACGAGTGGGCGGCGGCGTGCGTTACGTCGGCTATAGCTGGGCGGATGCTGAGAACACCATGAAGGTGCCGTCCTACACATTGTTCGACGCGTCGATCGGTTATGACCTGGGCAAGGTTGGTTTGAAGGGCGTCGATGTACGCTTGAATGCGAACAACCTGACCAACGAATCCTACGTGGCTTCCTGTGCCAGTCTGAATTTCTGCTACATGGGCGAAGAGCGCAACGTCGCCGCCACGGTCAGCTACCAGTTCTAAGCCTTTGTCTTGGGCATAAAAAAGCCAGTCCCTGATTTCAGGGACTGGCTTTGTCGTATTCGTGGGGAAATTTTCATGCGTTCGTTTCTGGTTTTACTGCACCGGTATATCGGGTTGGCCACGGCTGTGTTTCTGCTGCTGGCGGGAATCACGGGGAGCATTCTCGCGTTCAACCATGAGTTGGATGAGTGGCTGAACCCGGAGTTTTATGCGACTTCGGCCAAGGGGCAACGCCTACCACCGGGTTATCTGGTCGATGCGGTGCAATCTGCACATCCGAAGCTGCAGGTCTGGTACATGGAGTATCCGAATGAGGCAGGCCACACAGCCTTGTTGGCGGCGGTTCCACGTAATGATCCGGCGACGGGCAAACCGTTCGATGAGCGTAATCAGGTGTTCTACCTCGATCCGGTCAGTGGCGAACAAAAGGGCCAGCGCTATTGGGGCGAGTGCTGTTTTCAGCGAGAGAACTTCATTCCTTTCATTCTTGAGTTCCACTACAACCTGACGCTGCCCGGGAACTGGGGTTTGCTGTTGATGGGATTGGTGGCCATCGCCTGGGTGATCGATTGCTTCATCGCTCTCTGGTTGACGTTACCGCGAGGCAAACCCTTTTGGAGGAAGTGGTCGAGCGCCTGGAAGATCAAGGGTGGGCATGCCTATCGGCTCAACTTCGATCTGCATCGGGCGGGGGGCTTGTGGCTATGGTTGTTATTGCTGCCGATTGCCGTCAGCAGCGTGGCCATGAACTTGCCGAGCCAGGTCTTCAAACCGGCGGTGTCGCTGTTTTCTCCGATTGAACCGAGCGTATACGAGGCCCGAGATCGAATGCCTGTCGATGAGTTAGGGATCACTCGCTTGAGTTATCAACAGGCCTACGAAAGGGCCCAGCAGGAGGGAAAAAGGCTGGGACTGACTGCGGCGATCGGTGAGTTTTATTACAGCTTTGAGTACAACTTCTACGGAGCAGGGTTTGGACAGCATGACACCGACGCCCACGGCAAATCCTGGTTGTTTTTCCACGGTACCGACGGACGATTACTGGGGCAGGAGATTGCAGGAGAAGGGACGTTGGGAGAGCGGTTGTATCGGTTGCAGCTGCCGATACACGGGGGACGGATCATTGGCTTTACCGGGCAAGTGATGATCGCGGTATTGGGTGTTCTGATTGCGGGGTTGTCCGGGACTGGCGTCTATATCTGGTGGCGTAAATGGCAGGCTCGTCGAAGCAGTAAGGCACGCAGAGCGGTTTGAAGATGGGCTTTTGCAGGCTCTGAAACGACAAAACCCCAACTGCTTTCGCAGTTGGGGTTTCGGAATTTAATCTTGACGATGACCTACTCTCACATGGGGAAACCCCACACTACCATCGGCGATGCATCGTTTCACTTCTGAGTTCGGGATGGGATCAGGTGGTTCCAACGCTCTATGGTCGTCAAGAAATTCTGTGACCAGCCCGTTACCGCAGTAACGTACCGGCAAAAACTGGTGACTTCTACTAAAACAAAACCCCAACTGCTTTCGCAATTGGGGTTTCGGAATTTAATCTTGACGATGACCTACTCTCACATGGGGAAACCCCACACTACCATCGGCGATGCATCGTTTCACTTCTGAGTTCGGGATG